>JBILTA010000750.1:0-2801 GCA_044371785.1 Pirellulaceae bacterium
CGATGCCGATAACGGCTTGCTACTCTTGAGAGCCGCATCTGTTCCCTTATCTGCCAATTGTAATACCCAAGGCAATGTCACATTGCAAAGCGCAAACGTGCTGGTTCTTCCGACGGCACCAGGCATATTGGTGACACAGTAATGAACCACATCTTCTACACTGTACGTTGGAGTGCGATGGGTTGTTGGTCGACTGGTTTCAATGCAGCCACCTTGGTCGATCGCCACGTCAATAATCACGCTGCCGGGCTTCATCAAACGCAAGTCGCTATGCTGAACCAAGTGGGGTGCTTTAGCTCCAGGAATAAGCACAGCACCAATCACTAAGTCGGCCAGCCGCAATTGATCGCGGATGGTATGCCGATCGCTAAACAAACAGTTTACGTTCGGTGGCATGGTATCATCGAGATATCGGAGGCGGTCGAGATTCACATCCAGTATCGCTACATCGGCTTGAAAGCCTGCAGCTATCTTCGCAGCATTGGCGCCAACGACACCACCCCCAAGAATTGTAATGTGAGCAGGAGCCACGCCGGGAACTCCACCCAGCAAAATACCTCGCCCTTGTTGTGGCCGCTCCAAAAACTTTGCCCCTTCCTGGATGCTCATACGGCCAGCCACTTCGCTCATCGGTGTGAGCAGGGGTAGGCGGCCATGCGCATCGGTCAGCGTCTCATAAGCCAAGCATACGGCCTGTCTCTCGATCATCGCTTCGGTCAATGTGCGACTGGCGGCGAAATGAAAGTAGGTAAAAAGTGTTTGTCCAGCACGAAGCAAAGGCCACTCGCTAGGTAGCGGCTCTTTAACCTTAACGACCATATCCGCTTGAGCATAAACGTCTTCAATGGTACCAACCATTTTGGCGCCCGCTTGAAGATACGCATGGTCGGCTAGACCGGAGCCAAGTCCGGCTCCAGCTTGCATAACGACGGTATGACCGCGTTGCACCAACTCCTCCACACCGACAGGTAACATGGCCACACGATATTCGTCATCTTTGATTTCGCAAGGGACGCCAACAATCATGATCTTTCCTCTTCGATCGCTATGGAAGCACCTCATCAAGAAGTGCGATCGCCAAAAATACCCACCACATTTTCCTTACCTTCGAGAAAGCGTAGGCGCAAAGCGGCAAACCATCAAGCTAGGTGACATGGTTTCTTTCACACTTCGAATCTGATAAGGTACTTCCAGCGACGTACTCTCCCCGCCACCTCTCTTTCTCTATCTCATTTCGCCCTATGTCGACGCCCAAAGTACCAGGGGACACACCCCAGCAAACCCCCGCCCTCACAGTGATCAAAGAGCCACCAACATCGCGATTCGGTGTCCTGCTGCAACTTGGCCCGGGCCTTATCATTGCCGCCTCGATCGTGGGCTCGGGAGAACTGATCGCCACCACCCGGACCGGGGCACAAGCTGGATTTACCCTGCTGTGGCTGATCATTATCGGTTGCGTAATCAAGGTCTTTGCGCAAATTGAAATTGGACGTTACGCTCTCACTAGTGGCCTGCAGACACTTTCGGCACTCGACAAAGTCCCCGGCCCACGTTTGGGTAAAAGAGGAAACTGGCTAGTGTGGTATTGGTTCTTTATGTGGTTCGCGAGCATTGGCCAATTAGGAGGTATTGTCGGAGGAGTCGGCCAATCGATGGCCCTTTCCATTCCCGTCACCGAACAGGGGAAACACTATAATTCAATCCAAGATTTGCGCACCAAATTAACCATCCAACAAGTGCTCGACGAGCATCTAGCGAAAGAGCAACAGCAAACGGGTATAGGGGACGTCGCGGAATCCGAACTCGTCGCCGAACTGCAAAAGTCGCGTGTCACTAAAGAAGAAGTCGAAGCGGCAGAAGCAGAGTATCGCCAAAAGTACCCAAATACCGCGGCGGACAACGCTAACCAAAAGTTTGCCGAACCTCTCGACGATCGCCTGTGGGCCATTCCTTTTGCTGTAATCACTTCATTTCTATTGGTGTGGGGACGCTTCAATGTCGTTTTAGTGGTTGCCACTGCCTTGGTCGCTGGGTTCACGTTCATTACTGTAGGCAATGTTGTGGCACTACAGGGTGAACCTGCCTGGCGAATAACACTCGCCAACATTGTCGATGGCCTTAGCTTCCACCTTCCGCCAGACTCTCCCACTGGAAGCGGTCTAGCTATTGGGCTCGCAACCATCGGAATCATTGGCGTTGGTGCAGCTGAGCTGATTCAATATCCCTATTGGTGCTTAGAAAAAGGATACGCTCGCTGGACTGGTCGCGATGATGGTTCCCCGCAGTGGGTCAATCGTGCCCGTGGCTGGATGAAGGTGATGCAAGCCGATGCCTGGGCATCCATGATTATCTACACCGTGGCGACCATTGCGTTTTATTTACTCGGTGCGGCCATCCTACATCGCTGTGGCTTAGCTCCATCGGGCAACAGCCTTATTCGCACCTTGGCTGTCATGTATCAACCTGTATTTTCTAGCGCGGCTCCAGCCCTGTTTTTGATCGGAGCTTTTTCAGTTCTGTACTCCACATTTTATGTCGCCAATGCCAGCCATGCTCGAACATTCGCCGATGGCCTATGCGTCATCGGTTTACTAGAAAACAGCGAACAAAAGCGAGAGCGAGCGGTTCAGTTTTTGTGCGGACTATTCCCGATTCTCTGTTTAGCCGTATACTGGATTATGCCTGAACCTGGCCGCTTGGTGGAGTTTAGTGGTATGGTACAGGCTATCATGTTGCCAATGTTGTGCTTCGCTGCCCTTTATTTTCGCTATCGTTTTTGCCATCCTGACCTTCGTCCGAGC
>JBILTA010000751.1:0-2800 GCA_044371785.1 Pirellulaceae bacterium
TGCCGAGCACGGTGAAGTCGACTTTTAGGTGCATTGCCACACCACTATTCGACGCCCCTCCATGCAGAACGAAAATAACAGGAGCCGGTTTGCCTTTGATTGAGTCGGGAATGTTAATGAAAAACTGGCGTTCGGCATTTCCCACTTGAATCTTGCGTTGCTCCAGCCCTGGAGGTACAGGGCCATTCTCCGTTCGCTCTCGCAACCGCCTTATAGCATCGCGCTGGCCAGCTGTCGGTGTTCTGTTTAGATCGCCCGAATCCCCAGAGCGTTGTGTCCTATTGAAGCCACGCCGAGATGGCGCATCGGACGCGTCTTGAGAAAATGTCGTTTGCGAGATGTGAACTGCAATGCTTATCGTAATGAACGCGATGAACGATGTTCGGGATCTCATGTTCTGTTTCTCCTGAATGATGATTCCTGTTTTGAGCATCCCTTTGATTTACTTCAATGAGATGTCTTCGTTACCGAAGATCATGGTTTGTGGCGATGCATTGGTGTACGGCTGCCATGCTGGCAACTCCTTACCGCTGGGTCTTCCATCACGCATGAAGGCGACCCAATACTCCATCATGGCTGAACTGATTTCTCGCCCCTGTTCAGAATCCTCGACGGGTTGTGAATCGTCTTCGCGTGCACCTCCTGTTGGGCGGTTACCTCCGCCACGACGCGAACGCGCCGCGTTATTGGCAATCTGCTCACTGCGAAATCCATATTGCGCCGCTATGGACTGCCCAATGGTTCCGAAGGCGTAGGCGACGCTCTCGCCATGCTGGGCAGCAAAGCGACTTGCACGAGCCTGAGGTGGGACATAGGTCAATTGAAACATCCATACCGATTGACCGGCTCGCACCATGTCGTCGGCAAGCTTGCGCTGAAATCCAAAAGCGCCTCCCGTAGCCACTTCGTCACCCAATTTTCTCGCTCCCGATTCGCCGTTGGCAGCTCCAATCAACACAGGAATCCTCGCTTGTTTGCCTTGTGAAAAAGTATCTGCTGGACCCGCCGTTACCAAGCGACCGTCAATGATCGGTTTGACTGGAAGATTCAATTCGCGAATCGCTCCTACTCCTATCGCGACATCAGTAGCAGCAACTCGACGCAATTCGGTGCCGGTTGTCTTAGATCCTATCCCTAGTCTCTCCGCCAAACGTAGACCTGCTGCTTCCGCTTCGGACAGCGTTTGAATGTTCTGTATGCCACCACTGCTGTGGATGATGGCCTTGTGGAACAGCCCCTCGGCCTGCGGAATTCCCATCAGGAACAAACAACTAGTGCCACCCGCGGAGGAACCGGAAATCGTCACATTACCTGGGTCGCCACCGAAAGCTGCTACGTTGTCGCGCGTCCAGCGAAGTGCGGCGATCATGTCGAGCAAGCAGTAGTTGCCCAGCGGCTCGTCAGGCTTTCTCTCGGCGGTCAACGCAGGATGTGCAAATAAACCGAGCGCCCCAAGTCGGTAATTAATAGAGATCACAACTGCACCACGTTTGGCTAGTTCGGTACCGTCATATCGCGGTTGGCCCCCTGAACCTTGTATGAATGCACCACCGTGAATCCAGAATAGCACCGGCAGCTTCGATTCGGACGTTGCACTCGATGGAGTCCAAATGTTGAGGAAGAGGCAATCTTCGCTTTGCGAGCTACGCGGCGTGAATGTCTCTCCTTGCAATGCAGTCGAGCCAAACTGAGTTGCCTGGCGCACACCGCTCCACGCCTGAGGAGCACCTGGTGCCTGCCAACGTCGTTCGCCAGTGGGAGGCGCTGCATAAGGAACTCCGCGAAAGATTCGCACATCTCCAGCCTGTTCACCAACTAAGTCTCCGGTTTCGATACGGATCGCTGAAGTCTTTGCTGCATCGGTAGAGCTACCGCTGCTGAATGCTTGATCCTGTGGCTTGGTTGCATCGCGCGGTGCCGATTGTCGATTTGGAAGCATCAAGCCACCTCCGCGGCCAGAGCGATTTGCGCCGCGCCCTGCAGGCCCCGCGGGCCCAGGTTGTCCGCCGCGACCGAATTGGCTCCTCAGGTCGTTCATGGCTTCGTATTCGGTTTCATTAAGCGAGCCATCATCATCGGTATCGAGTCGATCAAAGATTCGATCGGCCAACTCCGGTCGACTCGAGAAGGCTGCTGATCCGCTGAGTTGTTTTTTGAATGCATCGCGAGTGACCGTACCCGTGTCTCCGGCCAGTGACTGAAAGTTCGCTCTTCCCAGCCCGCGATCGGGCAGTGCACCATTTTCCGACGACTCTCTCGAAGACATCTCCTTAGATTCGGCAGGATCATCATCCCGTGCGGGTGACGGTTTAGGTTTTGGTTGACTGGTCGATGAAGGGTCTGCCTTTACATCCTTGCGAGCGAACTGCTTCGTAAAGAACTCAATCATCGTTCGCCTTGCCGTTAGCTCCTCTTCTGCTTCCTGTGGAGTCTTTTCGCCTCGCAGGTCACGAGCGGCACTGACGGTACGTGCCCAATAGAATCCGTGAGGGCTTTTCTCCGCCGTGTAGACTGAGACTTCTTTCTTCGCCGTCTGCATCCTCCGGATCATCGGCTCGATAAGTACGTACGGTGCTTGATCATCTCCTCGACTAGTGACGAACAGTGTCGGGACTTCGATCTTGTCGGCATTGGCTTCAATGGAATTCTTCGCCAGAAATTCTTTTGCTTCGGCGTCAGACATGCCGCGTCCACGGGTGAGTCCGTTGAAGAGTGACTTTCCATTCTTCGTCAGTTCGTCGCGAACTTGCTTTGAGACCAGCGAGAGAGGTGGAATATTCGGATCGCCCATCATGTAGAC
>JBILTA010000166.1:0-9106 GCA_044371785.1 Pirellulaceae bacterium
TCACCCTCTGGCCCTGGAGTAAAGCTGGCCCTAGTTTAGAGCTGGCACTAGTTGGTACAGCCTTGGCCAAGCCTGACGCGGGCAGGTTATGATCCGCTGGACGTCGGTGGCTGTGCTGCATTGCGTGTTGCGCCAGGGGCTGGTGTGATGTCCTTAAGAGACTTACCCAAACGCTTGCGAGGACCACGCTGCCCAGCGTTGGCAGTTGTGTCGTTCGAATGGCTATCCAACGACGCAATGCGGGCTGGATTGCTGCTTCTCTCAGGTCGACCCTGTAAAAATCCAACTACCGATGGATGAAGTTCTTCGGTCGGAGCAGGTGTTCCCAATTGCTCAATCGCATCGCTAACGCCAAGCAATACCGATTGACGAACCCCTTCACGTATCCAACTAAAAAAGTTAACGCTCATTGCAATGATCCCTCCTTGGATCCAATTCCATCCATCATGCGCGTCCGCTCACAGACCGCTTCGCTACAGAACTTGTATCTTTCTCAAGTGGAAGCGTCCAGAGAGAAACTTGTGAGGTACCAGTCACCATGGTATGGTCACCGCGGTATCTGGTACCACTTCGATGCCTCTCTCCAGCCACATTGAAAAAGCCTCAACTACCTAGAGGCACTTACGGGTTCAGCTGAATCCGAAAAAATGCCCAAGGTTCGCTTTGGCCTCGGACGACGAAATCCGATGCGCTCCAACGCTTGATAAACTTCGACCAATGTTTTTTCACCAAAGTTGGTGATACTCAACAATGTGTCAGGAGTAGAATTTAACAGATCGCGGACTGTGAAAATCCCTTTTTCTTCTAAGCAATTGGTCGTGCGAACACACAAACCAATCTCCGCAGTGCTCAACTCCAAACGCTCACGCAACGTTCGTGCATCCTCGTCCGCCTTGCTCAAACGAATTCGAGTCATCGTTCCCTCGCTCAAAAAGATTCCTATTGGTTCCCGTCCATAGAACTCCGAGCAATATAACTCACTTCTTCCCTCTGCCAACACTCTTTTTTAAAAAAAGTTTTATGCTAGCAAATTCAGCAGAAAGCAGAGTTTGCACTTGGTACACGCACCACAGATCGGCAATTACCCCATAGAATAGATCGACTTAGTTTATCAGTGTGAATTGTAGGAGCAGATGGGGATGACTGGGTTGCTGGATCGTTTAAACTCTGCCCAACGTGAAGCCGTGTTACACGTCGATGGCCCACTGCTGATGTTGGCTGGGCCCGGTAGTGGTAAAACTCGTGTTATCACGCATCGTATTGCCCATATGATCCAACAAGGTGTCCCCGCCTGGAACATTCTTGGGCTCACCTTCACCAACAAGGCCGCTGATGAAATGAAGCAGCGGCTCAAAACATTGGTCGGTGATGCGCCGCTCTGGATGGGAACCTTTCATTCCTTCTGCGCTCGCCTGCTTCGTCGCTACTCGCGTTTGGTTGGACTTCCCGAGAATTTTACGATCTATGATTCTGATGATGCCGAGATGGCGCTCAAGGCGGCTGTCAAGCTCGCTGAAGTTGAACTAACCCACATCACTATTGGTTCGCTCGCCCAGCAAATCAGTCGACTTAAAAACCGCTTGGTCACTCCCGAAATGTTGCTTGGTAACGCGGTCTCTCACGATGAGCATTTGATCGCTCGAGTTTACCCGATTTACCAACAATATCTTCTTCGTAGCGGTGCCGTCGACTTCGATGACCTGCTAATGCATTCCGCCATTATGCTTCGTACCTCAGCCGAACTTCGAGCTGAACTCGATCGAGGTTACAAATACATCTTGGTCGATGAATATCAAGATACCAACTTAGCTCAATATGCCATCATAAAGAGCTTATCGATCGATCACCCCAACCTGGCGGTGACCGGTGACCCAGATCAATCCATCTATGGCTGGCGCGGTGCCAATCTCAACAATATTCTCAACTTCGAAAAAGACTTTCCCAAGACACGCGTTATTCGCTTAGAACAAAACTATCGCAGTACCCCTGAGATTTTGTCTGCTGCTGATGTACTCATTCAAAACAATCAGCGTCGCAAAGCCAAGAACCTACAAGCAACACGTGCCGCTGGTAGCAAGGTTCGGCTGCGGACTTATGCCTCAGGGCGTGACGAGGCAAATGACATTGTCCAGCAAATCATGACCGCCTGCCAACAAAACGGTGCCGCTCTTCGCGACTTCGCGGTTCTCTATCGAACCAACGCGCAATCACGCCTTGTGGAACTTGCTCTCCGTAAAGCGGGTTTAGGTTACTTGATGATTGGCGGTTTCCAGTTCTATCAGCGCAAAGAAATCAAAGATCTACTTTCTTATTTGCATCTTTTACACAATCCGGCTGACGATATTGCCTTCCAGCGTGTCATCAATACGCCACCACGCGGCCTGGGTAAGCAGACCCTTACTAACCTCGAAGAACTCGCCCGCAAACATGGCGTCAGTCTCTTAGAAGGGGCTGAGTTAGCCATCGATCGTATGAAGCTGACCGCCAAAGCGAAAAAAAGCTTGGGCGAGTTTCTTAAGCTGATGGATATTCTACGTGAAGAATCCAAAGGTCGACTCGCTGACTTGTTGCAAACATTGATCACTAAAATCGATTACCGCGCCTATTTGCAAAAGGTGCGACGTGAAGAAGTGGATGCCGATGTTATGGAAAACATCGATGAGTTGCTGGCTGATGCGGCTGAACTCGATAATCAAGATTTGCAGGGTAATCCATTAGAGATTTTCTTGGAACAAGCTGCCCTCTACAGTGAAACCGATCGCCTCGATTCTGATGCTGATCGAGTCAATCTCATGACTCTGCATGCCGCCAAAGGTTTGGAGTTTCCTTATGTCTTCATCATCGCGGTCGAACAAGATATCCTGCCGCATCGACGTTGCCGCGAAGATCCACTCCAAATGGAGGAAGAACGTCGGCTATTGTTCGTGGGCATGACCCGAGCTAAAGAAGAATTGCAGTTAAGTTGCGCGAAGTCGCGCAGCTTCAGAGGCAATCAAAATGTCTCCGCCGCCAGCATGTTCCTAATGGAGCTTCCGCGGGCTGAAATGCAAATCAGCGACTTGACTGAACAATGGGATGCCTACGCGGATTCGTGGGATCGTGGTGATGATGCCTTTGACGATTTCTTCGATCGGCATTTCGGGAGTGACGAGGAAGCTACAGCTCCAGCCCCCGCCAAAGCTCAAAAGAAGATGAGCGTAGATGCTGACCCTGGTTTCGATCAACATTTCGATCAAGGGGCACCCGAGATCGATGCATGGGAAGCTGATAGTGGTGTCAAAGTCACTGCTCGTCGGCCTACTGGCAAAGATCGGGTGGCTGAGTTATTGGCTTCGAAACAAATCCGAACTGCCAATGAAGTAGGCGATGAATCCGACGCTGCACCCACGGTTCCACCTGAGGCTTTTTGTCCCAATGCTGTAGTTAGTCATCCTACCTACGGCTCAGGAAAAATCACCTCAGCCTCGGGACGCGGCTTGCGACGAACGGTCACTGTTGAATTCTTCAGCGATGGTCTGAGTCGTTCATTTGTGCTTAAGTTTGCCAAACTCACCCTTGAGTCTATTGACTAAATTGATCCTATCTTGAGTGTTTCATGGCCAGTTATCCAAAAGTTGCCCAACTCCGAACTGTAGAACGTTTCTCACAACAAGTTGAACAACTCGGTTGTGTCATTCCTATCGAAGAGAAGTTGCTCAGCGCTCACGCAGGTTCACCTTTGGCTGAACCCTTAATGATGGGAAAATTGCGCATCGGTAATCGTTGGGTGATTCATCCGATGGAAGGCTGGGATGCGCAGCATGATGGAAGCCCGTCGCCTCTTACCTTACGACGTTGGAAAAACTTCGGCGAAAGCGGCGCGAAATGGATTTGGGGTGGGGAAGCGGCCGCTGTTCGACCTGACGGCAGAGCCAACCCGCGCCAGACAATGGCCATCAATAGCAACCGCCAAGGGTTGCAGAAATTGCTTGCGACTTTGAGCGAGGCCCATAGGCAACGCATGGGTTCTGATGATGATCTTGTCGTCGGGCTGCAACTGACGCACAGTGGTCGATTCTGTAAACCCAACGATAACAAACGTTGGGAGCCACGTATCATGTACCATCATCCCATCTTGGACCAGAAGTATGGCATCGATTCACAAAACGATTCCATCGTTTGGACAGATGCACAACTCGATGATTTGATCGGCGACTACGTTCAAGCGGCGAAACTGGCGGCTGATGTGGGGTACCATTTCGTCGATGTGAAAGCCTGTCACGGATATCTATTGCATGAATCGTTGACTGCGCATTCGCGGCCTGGACGTTATGGTGGCGATTACAACGGACGAACCCGTTTATTGCGAGCCATCATTCACGCGGTACAAACTGAAGTACCAAGTTTGGAAATTGGGGTGCGTCTAAGTTTGTGTGATATGCCACCGTTTCGCCAAGGTGCCGAACATGGCGAACCCGTCGATTATTCGCATTGCTTGCCCTACCACTTCGCTTTCGGTTGCAATCCCGACCAACCGACGGAGTTGTCGATGCAAGAGCCGCTACGTCTTTTGCAAGATCTCAAGAGTGATGGAGTCGCCGCGTTCAACATCACCTTGGGGAGTCCGTACTACAATCCACATCTCCAGCGTCCCGCCATCTTTCCACCGAGTGATGGTTATCAACCCCCTGAAGATCCGCTGGTGGGAGTGGCGAGGCATTTAAAGCTTTGTCGCGAAGTGCGCGCAGCTGTTCCGGATGTGCCCATCGTCGGCAGTGGCTACACATACCTTCAAGAGTTTCTACCCTTGGTCGCACAAGCAACTGTTCGGCAAGGTTGGGTCGATGCGGTTGGGTTAGGTCGAATGGTGCTCTCGTACCCAGAGATGCCAGCCGATTCATTGGCGGGCAAGCAACCCTCCAGGAAATTGATCTGCCGGACTTTCAGCGAATGCACTACCGCTCCACGCCAGGGGCGAATATCGGGTTGTTATCCCCTCGATCCCTTCTATAAATCGGGCGAAGCAGAACAAATGTCCCCGTAGTGGGGCTAAGAAGACTTGATTCTGGTCTCAATTATGTTCATCCTAAAGGTTCTTGAACTCCCTCCTAACGAACCCGCCATTCACTCACGTTTTTGCATCGATAATCGAGCTATCCATGAAAAGCAAGTTGTCCATCGCTTTCTCGCGTTCTCTAGTTGCACTCTCCTTCGCGGTTGCCCTCGCCGCTCACACGTCGGCTGCCGATCGGTGGCCAAGCTGGCGTGGTCCCAACGGTGATGGTAAAGCGGCCACTGGTGCATTTCCAACCGCCTGGAAAATTGACGAAGCCAACAGCGAGTCTCTGCTGTGGCATGCAAAACTTCCTGGTCGCGGCGCATCAACTCCCGCTGTGTGGGATGATCACATCTTTGTTACCACCAGCGCTGAAGGCAAGAACTGGTTGCTGGCTCTCGATTGGAGTGGCAAAGAACTGTGGCGAACCGAAATGGGAGAACCACGCGATGGCAAACATCGAAACGGAACCGGAAGTAACCCCTCGCCTGTAACGGATGGCAAATACATTGCTGCTTATTTCAAGAGCGGCGACATCGCCTGCACCGACACCTCTGGCAAAGTGCTCTGGCATCATAACTTGCAAAAGGAAATGGCCGAAGACACACTCTGGTGGGACTTAGGTACATCACCCGTGATGACCGACGATGCCATTGTCGTCACCGTGATGCAATCAGGGCCAAGCTTTTTGGTCGCCTTCGATAAAGCCACCGGCAAAGTCCTGTGGAAACAAGACCGCAATCTGGATGCTCCCAGTGAAGCGGCTCAAAGCTACAGCACGCCAACCTTGATGAGCGACAAAAACGGCAAGCGAATTTTGGTCTTAGGCGCAGATCATCTAACAGCCCATAATGCCGAAAATGGAGAGATGCTGTGGAAAGTCGGTGGGTTTAATCCAACCAATCATCAATACTTCCGCTCCATCTCATCACCCGTCCTCGCAGGCGATTTTATCCTTTGCCCCTATGCCCGTGGTGCTTCGCTTACCGCGATTCGTTTGGGTGACAGTGTTTCCGATGAGCAACGCGTAGCATGGAAACGTGAAGACTTAGGTGCCGATGTGCCTACGCCAACTGTAGTTGAGAATCGAGCTTATATATTGGCCGACGATGGAAAAGTAACCTGCATCGATGTCGCAACGGGTAAAGATGTCTGGAGTGATTCGCTGCCACGCAATCGCGCTAAGTATTACAGCAGCCCTGTATATGCTGACGGCAAACTCTATTTGAGTCGCGAAGATGGTGCCGTGTTTGTGGTTGCGGTCGGTGACAAGTTCGAGTTGCTCGCTTCAAACCAAGTGCCAGGTGAAACGGTAGCAACGCCCGTTTTGGTCAACGGTAAGATTCTCATTCGCACTTTCGATGGTCTCTACTGCATCGGCAAATAACCGACCTGCGACCATCCGAAAATTCCGAAGCCATCATGAAGCTGGTGCTTGATGATGGCTTTTGTTTTTTGCCCTGTCGGCGACCCCAGCCGGCTCTAGGTTAGCTTCATAAGCTGTGCTTCTATCGTTATTTGACGATGAATCGCGTTTCGTGCGTGCACCAACGGCTGTGGCATGGCAGTTTGCTGCTTTATCGATGGGTTGCTCCCCTTTTTTGAGGTGGGGTGCATTGCCGGTTGAACGCAAAAAGGAAAGAATGGTCTTGGAATTTGTAGCGATCAGAGAGATTGCAGAGAATTCCGCCAAGTTTTCCTGCAAGGCTGGACGATCATTTTCAGGCTCAGACGCAGGGATGGATAACAAAAGAGAGCAGCGGGCATGAACTCACCTGTCCAGAAACCAGAAAATTCGCCGATTTCAGTTCCCAACGACACGACCGGTCAACCCTTCCAGGTGACATTTGCACCACGTGTCCATCGTTTGCCACCGTACATGTTCGGGCGGATCAATAATCTGCTTTATCAGAAACGTCGAGCGGGATCCGATGTGATCGACTTGGGGATGGGAAATCCATCCGACCCTCCGCACGACATGGTGATTGAAAAACTGTCCGAAGCGGCCCGCGATAAAGACAACCATGGGTATAGCAAATCAAACGGCATTCTGAATCTGCGCCGTGAGCTAACCAGCAAATATCTTCGCAAGCATGGTGTGCGACTCGATCCAGAAACCGAGACCATTGTGACGCTCGGCAGCAAAGAAGGATTCAGTCACATGTTGTTGGCTTTGATTGGGGCTGGCGACGTGGCGATTATTCCCGCCCCTTACTTTCCGGTGCACATGTACGGCGTTGTGCTCGCTTCGGGAAGTGTGGTCGCCTTGGAAGTGGCTAACAGCGAAAAGTTCCTGTCCAACATCGCTTACACCTGCCAGCACTTTTATCCACGACCGAAATTGTTGATCATCAACTATCCACACAATCCATCGACGGTTACCGTTGAGCCGGAATTTTTTGTAGATGTGGTGAAGTTGGCAAAGCGTTATGGGTTGATGGTGATTAGTGACTTCGCGTATGCAGATGTGGCATTCGATGGTTATCATCCCCCCAGTTTTCTATCTGCTCCCGGTGCAACCGACGTTGGCGTCGAGTTCACGACGATGAGCAAAGGTTATAACATGGCGGGCTGGCGAGTTGGTTTTTGCGCTGGCAATTCGGAGATGATTCGTGGGTTAGCGACCATCAAAGGTTATTATGACTACGGCATGTTCCAGGCTATTCAGATCGCTGCGATTGTCGCTATGCGGGATACCGAAGCGTATGTGGAAGCGCAATCGAAGATCTATCAAGGTCGACGCGATGTGTTGGTTGAAGGACTCCGTCGCATCGGTTGGGAAGTGAATCCGCCGCGAGCTGGTATGTTTGTGTGGGCCAAAGTTCCCGAGCCGTGGGCCAGCTCGATGAGCACCATGGATTTTGCCATGTTCTTGCTTGAGAAAGGTGACGTCGCAGTGAGCCCTGGTAGTGGCTTTGGGCCTACTGGTGAAGGTTATCTCCGTCTCGCCTTGGTTGAAAATGAAAATCGCTTACGCCAAGCAGTTCGTCAGATTGGACGCTGCTTAGACAAGGCGTCACCGGCTCGCGCGTCGGCTACTCCCTAAGGGTTGCGAAGCGAGACGTTTCAGCCGCTGCTGAGTTCACGAGCTAAAGTCGGGTCCACTTGCGGGCGGTTATTCTTTGCCGAGTTTCACTTCAAAACGCCCGCTTGAATCGGCGGCACCGCGCGACATGCCGGGCGTATTGAACTCTAGTACGATGTTGCCATCGCAATCGACGCCAATCAATCCGCCCGAATCGCCTGGCAGAACTTCTTGCACAGAGGCTTGTGCTGCAGAAGCTAAGGATTGCTTGCCATAGAGCATACGACTGGATACATCATGTGCGATGGCGTTGCGGATGAAGTGCTCGCCGATACCCGTACAGGAGATTGCACAGGATCGGTTGTCGGCAATAGTACCGGCACCTACGATGGGTGAGTCCCCTACTCTTCCCCAGCGTTTCGCTAATGTACCACCGGTGCTGGTGGCGGCTGCGAGGTTGCCTGAGTTATCGAGCACAACACAGCCGACGGTGCCGAGATAAAACAACGGATCGTCAGGCGAGGTGATCGATGATGTCTTAGCGTCATCCTGCCGCGCCTTCCATTTCTTCCACGAGTTCAATTGCGCTTCGGTACGAAAGTAGGCTGCGTCAGCCCGCTCAACCTTTTGAGCGTCTGCAAACTCTTCAGCGCCCTGTCCGATCAATAGCACATGTGGGGTTTCGGTCATGACCAGGCGGGCAAGTGAGATGGGGTTTTTAACGGTTTTTACCCCGGCCACCGCACCACAAGCGCGAGTGGAGCCGTCCATGATGGAGGCATCCAAGTCGTGCTCGCCGGTCGCGGTGAGTACACAGCCTCTACCCGCATTAAAGATGGGATTGTCTTCGAGAATCCGAACAACACTTTCGACGACATCGATCGCTTTGTCGCCACGCTGCAAGCGATCACGACCATGCGTTAATGCTTCACGCAAACCAGACAGACGTAAGTCCTTCTCCTGCTGGCTCCATTTATCTGGATTGCTTCCTGCTCCACCATGAATGGCAATTGCAAAACGCACGTGTTCCTCCCCTCTGCTAGCAA
>JBILTA010000753.1:0-2792 GCA_044371785.1 Pirellulaceae bacterium
ATTGGTCGCGACCGGCTTCTATCGACTCGGGATTTGGGACGATGAACCCGCAGATCGTGAACTCGCGCAATATGATGGCTATGATGACATTATCACAACCGTGGGACAGGGTATCCTGGGCCTCACCTTAAATTGCAGCCGATGCCATGATCATAAGATCGATCCGATTCCGACGACGGATTACTACGGCATGCTTGCCTTCTTCCGCAACCTCACGCCCAACGGCAACGGACCCCATGTTGAAAGACCACTGATCGCGAACGACGAAGATAAACGACGTTATGAAGAGGCGATGGCCAACAGTAAAGAGAAAATCGACGAAGTGCAGGCCAAACTTACAGAACTGGAAAAGCAAATCAAGGAACAGTTGCAAGCCAACCAACCGCAAGCTGGCCAAACTTATGATCTGGATGATTTGGAATATCGCTTTTATCGCGATGACTTCAAACAACTGCCTAACTTCGACGAATTAAAAGCGGAAACGATTGCTAAACTCGATCCACCCTTGATCGATATACGACCCGCTACTCGCCCCGACAACTTCGGTTTTGTATTCACGGGCACATTGATTGTTCCTGAGGATGGAGAATACACCTTTGTTCTAGACTCCGACGATGGATCTCGTTTAACGCTGGATGGAAAAACGGTCATCGACCACGATGGCATTCACGGCGAAGGACGCCCCAAGCGCACTGTGGTTCGTTTGGCAAAAGGGCGCATCCCGCTGAGACTGGATTATTTCCAAGGTGTCTTTGGTAAAGGCCTTAACTTGCACTGGAGCGGTCCTGGATTTCAACGCCGTCCTCTCACCGCTTCCGAAGCTGTTACCACCATCGACATCAACAAACTAGTCGAAGCCCCAGAATCCAATGGAATCGACAAGGCCTTGGCAACAGAGTTCCGCAAGACACGGCGGCAACTGGAAGAAGCAAAGCGTGTAAAGCCGTGGGATGAATATGGAATGTGTGTGAGTGAGACAGGCACAACCGCTCCAGAAACATTTGTCTTATTGCGAGGTAGTCCTCAAGCCAAGGGCGATAAAGTTGAGCCAACCTTTTTGACGGTGCTGGGACAAACTCAACCCGAGATTGAACCGAATGCTCAACGCAATACATCGGGTCGCCGACTAGCATTCGCCAAGTGGGCTACAGCTCCCGACAACCGCCTGACCAGTCGCGTCATTGTCAATCGCGTTTGGCAAAATATCTTTGGTCGTGGAATCGTTCGTTCGCCAAATAACTTTGGACAATTGGGCGAAATGCCATCACATCCCGAGTTACTCGATTGGCTTGCCAGCGAACTCGTAGCCCAAGATTGGAAACTGAAACCGATCACCAAGATGATGGTGATGTCCCAAACCTATCGTCAAAGTGTCGTTCCCTCGGCATTGGCTCAGCAAAAAGATCCAGTGAACGATTGGTTTAGCCACGCCAATATGCGTCGTTTGAGCGCGGAAGAAATTCGCGATTCCATTCTGGCAGCTACAGGTAAGTTAAATCTTGAAATGTATGGTCCAAGTATCTTCCCTGAAATTTCTCGCGAAGTTCTTGCAGGACAATCGGTGCCTGGTGCAGGTTGGGAAAAATCTTCTCCCGAGCAACAATCTCGGCGCAGTGTTTACATTCACATCAAACGTTCATTGGTTGTTCCTATGCTTTCAACCTTTGATTTCCCAGATACTGACACCAGTTGTGAAGCCCGCTTTATAACGGTACAGCCCGGTCAAGCACTCAATATGCTCAATGGCGATTTCATGAATGAGCAAGCGGTCGAGTTAGCCAACCGTGTCCGGCGTGAAGCGGGCTCAGACTTAAAAAATCAGATACGTAATGCATCAATTCTCGCTATTTCCCGTCCGGCAACGGACAAAGAAGTGGAGCAAGCGGAAGAGTTTATGCAGACCCTTCAGAGCAAACACTCCATGAACGCAGAGCAAGCCTTCAACACCTATTGTTTGTTTCTCTTTAATTTGAACGAATTCATTTATTTGGATTAGCATCCGTTGCCCTAAACGGTCCATCAATTGAAAATCTTACTATTGGATAGGTAGATCAAAGTCATGGCAAATAATTTCTGTGGACGGACTCGCCGCGAGTTCTTGTGGCAAACGGGTGCTGGTTTTGGTGGTGTCGCTCTTGCTGGATTGCTCGCTCAAGACGGCTTCTTCAATTCGGTTGCAAGTGCTTCCGATTCCGCCGAGACGGGTAAGCAGCCTCACTTTGCTCCCAAAGCCAAGAGTGTTATTTTCTTGTTCATGTATGGTGGTCCCAGCCACATTGATACCTTTGACTACAAGCCACAAATGAAGGGCCGCGATAATCAAACGGTGCAGGTAAAAACATTTGGTCGCGGCGGCCATCGCAACACCGGGCGAATTGTCGAACCCCGCTGGGATTTCAAACAATATGGTGAATGTGGGAAATGGGTCAGCGATTTATTTCCCAACGTTGCTACCTGTGTCGACGATATCGCCTTCATTCATTCAATGACCGCCGACTCGCCCATTCACGGCTCTGCGATGTTGATGATGAATTCTGGACGCGTGCAAAGCGGTCATCCAAGCTTGGGCTCATGGATCAACTATGGACTAGGAAGTGTCAACGAAAACCTCCCGGGTTATGTTGTGATGTTGGATCCGACCGGCGGACCAATTTCCGGGGCTAAAAACTGGTCTAGCGGTTATATGCCCGCTAGCTATCAAGGTACTACCTTCCGTACCAACGGTGCTCCCATACTTGATCTGAAAGCCCGAGACGGAGTTAGCCGCGAATTACAACGAGATATTCTCGATG
>JBILTA010000752.1:0-2792 GCA_044371785.1 Pirellulaceae bacterium
CCAGCCTAGCATCCACAGCAGCATCGTAGACCAGCAACCGTCCTCCTTTTTGCAGGTCCTCGACTACCGAACGCATGTTGTGAAAGCTGGGCATTTACTTTTAACCTAAGAAAACCGAAGTCGACCTTCCCTAGTGGACGGCCAGCCTAGAGATGATAGGCTGACGCATTCCTATCATATTGTACCGTAAAGACCACTTTGGGACGGAGAGGACTTCATGGTTGAGGCCATTGAATATCCAAGGACTATAGCAGAACTATCCGCTGAAACGATCGTTTTGTTAACACCCCGTGTTACCAGCGAACCGACTGGAAGGTTGTGGGAGATCAATCAAGCCTCGGGCGGATTGATTACCAAGCTGGTGACAGACAACGTGTGGACGGGAGCAGCCGGAAAAGTCCTCGAATTACATTTTGTGCCTGGATTACAGGCCAGTACCTTGATTTTGGTCGGCTTGGGGGAACCTTCAAAGATCACGGCGGCAAGCGCGTTTCAGGCTGCTGCAGCTGGGGCTAAAGCGGCTGCTGCTAGAAAACGGACTAGTGTCGCTTTCGCGGTAGACAATCTTCCTGTGAACCTTCATCTTCAAGCGATCGTGGGTTCTCTCTGCGGTGGAGTGGGCCAAGATCTATACCGAGCGGAAAAAGCATTTTATCTTGCAGAAAAAATGCTGTGGCTCGATATGCCACCGAAGTACATTCATGAAGCAGAGAAAACTGCGGATAGTATCAATTGGACACGACGATTGGTAAATCTACCCCCTAATCATCTTTATCCAGAGCGATTTGTGGAACTCGCCCATGACTTTCTGAAAGATACTCCCGTTCAAATCGATGTTTGGGATGAAACCAAACTCAGGCAACAAAATTGCAATGCCCTTTTGGCTGTGGCCCAAGGCTCCATTAAGCCACCTCGCCTGATGATCGTGAATTATGTGCCGGAAGGAGCATCCGGTTCTGCTGTTGCCATCGCAGGTAAGGGAGTCACGTTCGATAGCGGTGGACTCTCGCTTAAACCTACCGAAAGCATGACCACCATGAAATGCGATATGGCAGGGGCCGCAACGGCGATCGGAATCATCAAACTTGCAGCCGAATTGAAATTGAAGCAATCCATTACGGTTGTGGTTGGCTTGGTCGAGAACTTGATTTCGGGCAACAACTTTAAATTGGGTGACGTGATCACCAGTCGACAGGGTAAGACGATCGAGATTCTCAATACCGACGCGGAAGGTCGTGTGGTGTTGGCCGATGTACTCGATGTGATCATGGATCGTAAGCCAACGGCCATCGTCGATTTGGCAACCTTGACGGGCGCTTGTGTTGTCGCACTGGGGACAGATATCACTGGCGTAATGGGAAATGATCAGCAAATGATTGATCAATTGCGATTGTCAGCGGAAAAGACAGGCGAATACATTTGGCCCTTACCGATGTACGGTTTCTTCAATGAGCAAGTTACCAGCAAAATCGCGGATATCAAAAACGTAGGTGATGGAAGGTGGGGCGGCGCCATCACCGCCGCAAAGTTCCTCGAGAATTTTATAGGCAACACCCCTTGGTGTCACCTCGATATCGCCGGCCCAGCCTTCTTGGACAAGCCGAAGCCTTGGATGGATGCAGGGGGGACTGGCTGTATGATCCGTACTCTGATCGATTGGTTAAAGGGACCAGCAGCGTCAATCGATGGTGGCGTTGGATAATAAAAAGTGAATGCGAATTCACAAGCTTTGGGAAATAGAAAAAGAGCGTGAAGGAATTCACGCTCTTTTTCCGTATAACGACGTCAGATTGTTTTGAAAACACTAAGAGGATCAAATTATTGTGGGAATCACAAAGTGTCGTGAATCCTGCTAACAGGGCTATTTGCTGCCAGCCGCTTTAGGTTTCGCACCTTTGCCAGGCCAAAAGTTGAGCCAGTTGGATTGGGTTGCTACTTTCTTCTCAGTTTCCTGAGGCGTGTTCGCCTCGATATGTTGCCCGCTTAAACGCTCCGCCAACTGTAACATTGCGCCGGTAATCGAGGCTTGCGGTGCATGTTGAATCAATGGAACGCCGTTGTTGCGAACTTCAACCATCGTGCGGTAGTCGTTTGGAATTTGGCCAAAGACTTCGCGACCAATCGTTTCGCGAGCCTTTTTCAAGCTGATTTGACCACTTTCCAGACCTGCTCGGTTCACAATGATCCGAACTTTGTCGCGGATTTCAGCGATCTCATCAAACGACGTTAGCAATCGAACCAAGTTCCGCAACGATGGCAAGTCGAGTTGCACCACCATCACAATTTCGTTTGCCATTTCTAGAGCCGCGACGTCCACTTCGGTGAAGCCCTTGGAGAGGTCCAGGATCACGTGCGTAAAGCTCGCTTTCAACAACCCGAATACACGACGCAGGCTGTCGGGATTGATCAATGCCAAGTCCTGAAGTTGGACGGGACGCGGCAAGAGGTACAGGCCCGAAGGGTGTTTCGTCATCGAGCGTTTGAGCAATTGAACGTCCAAACGCGCAATGTTCTGTGTCACGTCAACCAAGCTATAGTCCGGAATCGTGTCCAAGAATACGTCTGCATCGCCAACGGCTAAGTCAAGATCGACCAGTGCGGCTGAGTTCGCTGGATTGGAGGCCAAGATACAGCCAACGTTCACGGCCAAGCTTGTGCAGCCGACGCCACCTGAAGCACCGCAAAACGCGATGATCTTGGACGCGCGCAGCTTACCTTCTGTGCCGCTGTATTTCCTCGATGCAATTTGATCTAGCGATGCAACTAATTCCTCAACATCGAGAGGCATGGTA
>JBILTA010000167.1:0-9092 GCA_044371785.1 Pirellulaceae bacterium
GAAGGCGGCCTGTTCTGGATCTATATGGGACATGGCAACATTCGCCACCTCGACTTTATTCGCGACGAAGATCGTTGGCACTGCATCATGGATGAACAATGTCTTCATCAGATTCAACCCGGCCCCAAGTCCCCAATCGCCGTGTTCCTTGCATGTTACACAGGCGCCTTTGACGCCAAAGAAGATTCGATTGCCGAGCGGTTAATCAAACAACCGAATGGACCGGTGGCTGCGCTGGCAGGCTCACGCATGACTGGCCCTTACGGCATGAGTGTCCTCGGAAGTGAAATGCTAGAAATCTGCTTCGAAGATCGCTGTGAAACATTAGGAGACATTTTGCAACAAGCCAAATGTCGCTCGATGAAGAAGATCGAAAATGGTGCGGTCGCACCAGCTTCAGCCGACGATAAACGCCAATGGATCGACCGACTTGCAATCGCCTTGAGCCCCAGCAATCACGACCTAGATCAAGAACGCTTTGAGCATGTGCACATGATGAATCTTCTGGGCGATCCGATGTTGCGTATTCGGCATCCTGAGCCCGTAACACTCACGATCGAACCAACAGCGGAATCAGCCAGCACCTTGAAAATTCGCGGGCATTCTCCTCTCGACGGCATGCTCACTCTCGACCTCATCATTCGTCGTGACCGCGTTCCTGAAGCGGCCAAACAAGCCCTTCAAAAACAAAAGAATGCGAACAAATCCAATGAAGATGCTACGCCCGAGACTGCACTCTCGAAAATAGAAATCTATGACCTTGCCAATCAACCAACTCTCGCTCATCGAACGCTGATGATCAAAGCAGGACCGTTCGAAACAGAGATCCAAATCCCCGCTGAAGCCAAAGGGGCATGCGCTGTGAGAGCCTTTGTAGAGTCCGAAGAAAACTGGGGACTAGGTGCCCAAGAATTAACCATTCGAGCTCCCAAGAAATGAAACTCTCCTCGACATTACTCAACTCGATTTTTCGAGTGGAAATGTGAGGAGAGTTGATGTAATCGTAAATGGTTGTTGCATCCTTGCTATTGGCTCCTACTTTTTTCTGCAATTATCGACCGATACTGATCGAGTAACGACCATTTCTGGTTTGAACCGAACCTTGAAATCCGTTGCTGTTGGATCCGAAGTTGTTACCACCATAGTAGCCATGTCCGCCTGGAGTCGAGCGATAGTAGCGTGTTTCGTTTCGCCATGAATCATCATAGTGACGATTCCAGTCGTCTCCTGATCGTGAATCGAAGCGTGAATCAAAACGTGAATCGTGCCAAGTGTCATGACGTGAATCAAATCGCGAATCGAATCGGTCACGATCACCATAACGACTGCTATAAGGTAAACCTCCAGCAACACCACAATCCAATGGATCGACCGATACACGACGCAAAGCCAATCGCAACTCCGTCATCCGTCGAGCCAAATGATCGGCTTGAGCTCGCAAAGCATGATCATTGCGTCGATTGGTTTCGATCAACACGACCGATTGTACACGAGCATGCAGTCCTTCCAGTTCATTGAGCAGATGACTCACCTCTCCAGGCCGCGATGAATTGATCTGCAACAGGTTGACCATTTCGCCAGCCGTTCGTTCAAGGCGAACAGCTTGTTCGATCGAGTAACGGTTGGAGGTCACTCGTTCCATGCGGCGACGCAAATCACGAGCTGCATTTTCAACCGTTCGAGCAGGTCCGACGGCTCGATCCCACTCTCCTGCATAAACTAAAGAACTGATGTTGGTAAAGATTCCGGCTAAGCCGAAGACAACAAGTAATCGGATCATTCCCCTCATGGCTTTGGTCCTCCCTAAAATTCGCTTGAGGTGACCTCGGCCCTGATTTCAGCTTACTGGGGGCTGGCTCGAGAACGTTTCGAGCGGTGCAGCCGGGTCATGATTGGCTACTAATTCGAATTCCGTGCCAAATCCCATGCCAAACGAAAACAAAAACCATAACCCCCTACCTGTAAAGCACTTAAAGCCACAGGAATTTATTTCCCGTGGCTTTGGTCGCAAAAACGCACCACAAATCTAGGTCGATTCGACTACAGGTATGTCGCAAAAATGCGACACCTATTTATCTGCAGCAGGAGTTTCGGTAGCAGGCGCTTCGGTAGCATTCCCATCTGGTTCCGCCTTAGCTTCTTCGTCTGGCTTGATGCTCAAGACCAAACGAACGGGCGTTTGCTCTGGCGGAATTCGATCGGTGTATGCAGCGAACATAAGCGACGAATTGGCTTGACTGGAACGCACAGGTAGATCGAGAGTTGCTGTTGTAAAATTCGAAACACAAATCAAATCACCACTTTCAGCTAGATATTGTTCCGTTCCGGTATCCGGATCTTTCCACATTCCACTACCAGCAAAGACCCAATCCATATCGAGCGTCTTTTCAGAACCAACTTGTCGAACCCAATCTTGAGCGACGACTCGTTTCTTGGCCCCTTTATCATCCACGTACAAGATCTCGATTTTGATCTTGGAACCATTGGCGGGTGTGTATTTCGGTTCAAATTTCACAGGACTTCCGGGCTTGGCTCCAATCGCCAATAGGGCAGCATGAACATATTGAGCTTTAGTGAGCAACCCGATGACAGATTCATGTTCTTTGGTGCCAGCGGGGCAAGCGAACATTTCAAGTTGCCCTACACGGAGGGCAACATAACCATCAACAACCACACGTTTGTTTTTGGTATCAAGCCAGATACGAGCATCTTTGGCTAACCGAGTCATCCCTGGTGGTGGTCCAAAGACGCGAGCCACTTTTTGTTCGAGAGTTGTACGTTTTGGCCAAGCCATCGATTCCTCGGTAGCAGGGGTCGTCGCTTCGGCCTCAGTCTCACTTTTCTGCTCTTCTTGCTTGGCCTCACCGGACTCGGGTGTGGTTTCTTGAGCGAAAGCCATTTCTTGGGGAGATATCATCGCGCACAAAACCCCAAACAGCAGGCCAAATTGCAGCGTGGGGATACCACTCCAAAAATCTCTTTTCATCTTTTCATTCCTTACGCGTTATCATCCAATTACCATTGAAAACCATTCCAACGGCGGCCTGCCTGAGCAAACATTGTACCGCGATTACGGCCATTACCAAATGATCCGCTAAGCCACTGCTCTATTGTCCATGCGTTTCCGATTTATCCAGGTGCTGTCGCTCATTATCGACGGTAATACGCTTGATTGTTGTTGGTAAGCAGCCCTGCCCGCCCCATCCGGGCTAGCATAGGAGAGGCAAAATCAGCAAAATGGTGAACTTGTAATGGAGAAGTTTCGCCGGAAACCTAGAAAGCTACGCCCTATGGCCATTGAAAATAAGCCACTCGAAAAATCTTCCACTCGCGCTGAAAAACCGAGTAAGAAGACCAAGAAGCACAAGGTGGAAAAAACGCCATCTCCCGCTCGCGATGTCGCTTTAACAGACTGGCTCCGTGCCACGAACATTTCTCCAGATCATGTTCGAAACCGATTGCTTTCAGAAACCACTCCCAAAAAACTGGCTCAGGCAACACTAACTCGCTTACAACAATTTAGTTGGGGCCTAAGCCCACTTCGCGTTCAACGTTTTGAGCAAATGTTGGCTGCGCTTCAAATCGTACTTGATAACGAAGGCACGCCTCGTTCTCTCGAAAGCGAACATTCGCTTCCAACTTCTGCATTGCAATGGGTATTTCAAGAATCGTCACATCGCGCTCTGCACGCCGAAACCATGTTGGGGGCAGCAGCCTTAGCCACATGTTGGCCATGGCTGCAGCATCTGGACTCAGAATGGATCGAGAACGTTCGCAACGGTTGGTGCGATTCGTTGGAACTCGCGCATCGTTTGCCGACAGAAGATGTTGATATGATCAGTTGGTTGATAACCCATGTTGAACTTCCGCTGATTTTCGCGAGCTGGGTCGATGATACACGCATAGGAAAGAACTGGGGCGAAACGGCCATTCAATCCTTGCAACAAACTGTATCTGCAGCGAAAGAGGATGCATCGGCTTGGATTCAAAGTGGTGGTCGACGTTTGCGAGCTTCGATGTCGGTGACCATTCGAAGCCTAGGTTGGTGTGATCAACTCGGTACCACTTCGAACGATAGTGATTTCAAAAAAGGCTTTTCGAATCTATTGCTTGAAACACTGCGTTGGACACGGAAAGATGGCTCCCTTCTACTATCACCTCATCGCGGATATGCGGGGGAAGTCTTTGATGATTTCTGGGCCTCTGCTTTTCGCATAGCGGGGCGTCCCAAAGCACTGGGCGCATTGCTATCGAACCGCTTACCCAAACGCTCAACCGCACTACTTCCTGGAGCCACTGAATCAAACAGCAAAAAAACTGCGGCCACATCCTACTGGACCAATGGTGAAGCGGGTGTGATGCAACGTGACTGGGAATCCCATGGATCACGCATCGCTGTCGATTATTCAGTGGACCCTTTGTTGGTCGAAATCGTCGGTATGAAAGGTGAATCGTTAGTAGCTGGACCATGGAGTTGCACTGTATCGTGTGATGGTCGTGAGCTACCGATTACCAGCTCTTGGCAAGAAGTTTGCTGGTTTTCGGAAGACGATGTGGATTATTTGGAATTGGAAGCTCATTGTGACGAGCACTGCAAAATCCAACGTCAGATCCTCTTCATCCGCGAGACAGGCATCGTGCTGTTGGCAGACGCATTACTCGGTGCTCGCAAAGCGCAATGGCGAATCCAATCGACGTTGCCTCTGGCTGGTGACTATCAGGTAGAGCATGCTGACAAGACGAGGGAGTGTTGGCTTACTTCGGAAGGCAAACGTCACGCTTTGCTGGTACCACTGGCGAGCGGCGAATGGCGCCGCCAACCTTCCGCGCATCAAGTGAATGTGGAAGATGGCTGGATCTGCATTCAGCATCAATCCGAGTCCCAAAACCTTTATGCTCCTCTTGCGCTAGCGATTCGTCGTGAGCACCTCAATGTTCCGCTCACATGGCGTTCTTTAACGGTTGCCGAAAATCTACAATTGGTTTCCCCGGATGTAGCCGTTGGCTATCGACTACAATTAGATCGAGCGCAGTGGCTCTTCTATCGTTCATTGGGAACCTCGGTTCCACGCAGTTTCTTGGGCTGTCATACCGCAGCGGATTTCTGTGCCTGTGCATTTGACTACAAAACGGGCAACACAGATTCCCTGATTGAAGTCAGCGGTTCGGATGACGAAGAAGAAACGGATTCAACGAGCGAAACCTAGACAAGCCAGCCTCACTCCACAATTTTCATTCCATATGAAGTGTGTAGGGACGTGCAAGACACACCCGAGGTGATTTTGTGACAAGTGACGATGCTTTACGATCTCGAATCGCAAATAATTTAGAACGCGTCCGCGAGCGGATGGCAACTGCTGCCGCTCGAGCTGGACGATCGCTGGAATCGGTCCGACTATTGGGCGTAACAAAATACTCGTCGCTTGCCGAAACGCGGGTACTGTTCGAATCGGGCTGTCATGACCTGGCAGAAAGCCGACCACAAGATTTATGGGACAAAGCCAAAAACTTGACGGATCCCGATTTGCGTTGGCATTTTATCGGTCACATGCAACGTAACAAAGTCCGCCGAACCCTGCCTTTGTTGCATCTCTTACATTCGCTTGATAGCGAACGATTATTATTGGAACTTGAAAGTGAAGCAGCTCGTGTCAACTTACGCTTGAAAGTCCTGCTCGAAATCAATATCTCTGGCGATGAAACTAAGACCGGGTTAGCTCCAGACTCGATTGAAGCCGTTGTGGAAAAAGCTCTTGCTTCACCCCATATAGAACTCTGCGGGTTGATGGGCATGGCAGGCTTGGGAACCGACAATGAATCCGCACGCCCTTTCTTTGAACGCTTACGAGAATTGCGAGACAAGTTGCAGGCGAAATATGCAACCGCTAACCTAAACGAATTGTCGATGGGTATGAGTGGCGATTTTGAAGCTGCGATCGAAGCTGGCTCCACCATGATTCGTGTTGGCTCAGCCCTTTTTGAATGATTCACGGTCGCACGTGACTGCCTTAAGTCGATTCGATGATGCGAAGGAAGCCTGCGAATGGCTATTGTGTGGACCGAAGATGCGCGGGGAATAGTGGTACCCCTTCAAGTTCAGCCGGGTGGGCGAAAGAATGAAATTCGCGGCGAACAAGCTGGCGCGTTAAAAATTTCTGTTACTGCAAAACCCGAAAATGGCAAAGCCAATGAAGCGGTGATTGAATTACTTGCGAAAGAATTACGTCTGCGCAAGTCACAAATCCATCTTTTGAGCGGAGAAACTTCTCGCCAAAAACGAGTTCTCCTTGCAGAATTATCCGCTGCCGATTTCGAATCCAAATTGGCAACCATCTTCAAACTGTAGGGTGAGCTCACCCTCCCAAAGAGCCACACCCTCCCAAATAGCCACCACCATTTAGAAGGATTTCGCCTTGTTCCGGACCATATCGTCGAGAAACTCCTAGTTGAAATGCGAGGTAAAGAGAACAATAGGATGTGCGATGTCGTACATTGGGCAGTCGACAGGCATGGAAGTCCTACGAAAGAAATCACACGGTCAAAAGATGGATTCGTCAGAGAAAAGCGAAGACGAACTAAAACTCGATTCAGCCTGGGCTGAATATATGCGGCGCTGCGATGAAGGTGAGCAACTCGATCGCGACGCGTTCGTACAACAATTCCCTGAAATCGCCGACCAATTAATGGGGCTTCTTGATGCGGCTGATGCCTTGGAAAAAATGGCTGGCCCCAACGGTAGCTTGACGACACTCCTCAGTGGAGTGCATGTACGGCTTCCTGCAGCAAACGATGACGAACCCGTTAAAGAATCGACGTTGCCGCTTCATTTCGATGCCAAGCTGCAGAATGAACCTCAAGGCTCGATGGATATCACCGTGGGTGTTGATGTATCGAAGCAAGAGGAAATCGATTTAACGTTTGTCCCCAATGGCAAGAGTGTCGATACTACCGCTCCCAAACTTCCGATGCGATTCGGTGAATATACGCTTGAGAAACTTCTCGGGCGTGGTGGCATGGGGGTTGTCTACCGAGCCAGGCAAGACCATCTCGACCGTATTGTTGCCGTGAAGATGATTCGTTCGGGCGCGTTGGCCAGCGAAGAAGAAGTGCAACGTTTCTATGCAGAAGCCCGTAGCGCGGCGAAGTTAGACCATCCCAATATTGTGATGGTGTATCAATGTGGTGAGCTGGCAGGCCACCATTTCTTTTCGATGGATTATGTTCCGGGCACGGACCTGGCTCGCTTGATTGACCAAGGGCCAATTGATCCGCGACATGCAGCGCGTTACGTGCGCGATGTTGCCAAAGCGATCGACTATGCTCATCAGCGTGGCGTGATTCATCGTGACCTCAAGCCAGCTAACGTGTTGATCGATTCCGAAGATCAAGTACACGTAACTGACTTTGGCTTGGCAAAAGTGGTCGGCATGGATAGTGGCTTGACGCGCAGTGGCTGTGCGTTAGGTACGCCCAGTTATATGTCACCTGAGCAAGCACTGGGGCGAACAGATCAACATGCGGCTACGACGGACGTTTATTCTCTAGGTGCGATTCTGTTTGCCTTGTTGGTTGGCAAACCACCGTTCCAAGGAGCGACCGTCGTTCAAACGATGATGCAAGTGATCCATCGGCCCGCTCCATCCGTTCGACAATTACGGGCTGGAATGGATGAAGATCTCAATACCATTGTCGCTAAATGTTTGCATAAGCAACCCAATAAGCGTTATCAGTCCGCAGCCGAATTAGCTGCTGAGCTAGAGCGTTATCTGAGCGGACGACCGATTGAAGCTCGACCTCAAACGCAATTGCAGCGGTTCTACCATTGGGCCTTAGGCATTCCGTTGCTGGGGGCATTAGCTGGCTATAAGGTGCTCGATCCTACGCAGGGCCAACGACTGGCACAACGCTGGATGATCGCGACCGCACTCTTATTGCCATTGCTGCTAGTTCTTGCGTTTGTTTTTTCGCAGTGGATGGAGCAACAGCTACCGCGAAAAATCCATATAGCCGGTGGCGAAGCGAATGGACTTTATCATTCGATTGGTCAGCAGTTAGCGGAGAAGTTAGCTGGCCATGCGCGGCGTGATGCACTTGTTCATGCAACCAATGGATCTCTGGAAAATAGTCGCTTGTTGGTTACGAAAGAGTGCGATCTCGCGTTGCTCCAAGCTAGTGCGGTAATCAGTGAAGACATTTCGGTAGTCGCTCCGTTGTATTACGAAGCCGTTCATCTTTTGGTCCCGGCAGACTCACCTGCCGAGAGTCTGGAAGGCTTGCTGGGCGGTGGCGCCAAACTTCGTATCTGGTTAGGATTACCGCAATCGGGAAATCGCCAAGCTGCCGAGATATTACTAGCCACCTGCGGTCTGGATGAAACAAAATATGAGGCGATCACGGAAGGTTGGGAGGCGTTGAATCACCCAGAGAAAGTGGACTTAGCTTTTGTCGTAATTCGGTCCGGCCATCAGCGGGTTCGCGATTTGATCGAGAAGAAAGGGTACCGCCTGATCTCGATTGAAAAAGCGACCGACATCGCGTTGGACGAACCTACCTTTAGGAGTTTTGATATTCCCTCGGAGGCTTACTTTACCCAAGAATCACCACCCATTCGGACATTAGCCACAACCGCTTTCTTAGCCTGTCGCACCGACGCGCCCGATCGATTGGTGCGTGAAGCGTTGTACGCTCTATACGAGGGTGGCGAGCCTATTGCCGACCTAATGTCAAAAGACCGAGCTCGTCATTGGCGCGGCTTGGCCTATCATCGTGCCGCTAAAGAGTACTTTGACGATTTGGAAAAATAATCCGCCTAGCAGTGTGAAATTGTTCACGCATCTAGAGAACTATGCGGAATTCCCCCAGGAAAAAGCTCATCCCGAACTCTTACAAGTAAGCTTTTCAAGAATTCACTCGCCGGTTATAATCGCACTCACTGACGGGGGATTAGCTCAGTTGGGAGAGCGCTTGCATGGCATGCAAGAGGTCATCGGTTCAAGTCCGTTATCCTCCACTAACCCGGAACAGTACCTTGGGATTCAAGACCTTGGTATCGTTCCGGGTTTTTTTGTTGCCCGAAACCAAAGCATCTCTCA
>JBILTA010000754.1:0-2790 GCA_044371785.1 Pirellulaceae bacterium
GCCGACCCGAGCAATCAAAACTCACCGTGCGAGTTTCGCCATCGTTGGCCGCATCTATGATCGATGCCCTGCCTTACATGGTCGAATACCCCTACGGTTGCACCGAGCAAACTTTGAATCGCTTCCTGCCAACCGTGATTACGCAACGAACATTGCAACATATGCAACTCGACTTGGCAGCTATCGCTAACAAACGCAATAACCTTAATGCACAGGAATTAGGGGACCCTGCAGAACGCGCTGCTCAGTGGAAGCGTTTCGATCGCAATCCAGTGTTCAGCGAAGAAGAGGTGAATACAATTGTCCAAACTGGCGTAAACAAACTAACCGATATGCAAAATGGCGATGGCGGTTGGGGCTGGTTCAGTGGTTATGGTGAGCAAAGCTGGCCTCACACAACCGCCGTTGTCGTTCGCGGATTGTTGATTGCTCAAGAAAATGATGTGCCCATTGTTCCGGATGTGATCGAACGTGGCCTAGCTTGGCTGGATCAATATCAAGCTGCTGAACTCCAGAAGCTGAAGAATGCGGCCACGGAGACGAAGCCTTATAAATTGAATCCCGATAACACCGATGCTTTGATTTTTCACATTCTGACGATGGCGGGACGCAACAATGCCGAAATGCAAAACATTTTGGTGGAGAAGCGGGAACGATTGAGCGTCTATAGCCATTCGTTACTGGCCCTGGCCACACATCATGTGGGCAATAAAGAACAAACCGATTTATTGCGTGAAAATATCGAGCAATTCCTGGTGCAGGATGCTGAAAACGAAACAGCCTATCTCCGCGATCCATCTCCATGGTGGTATTGGTATGGCAGCGAGATCGAGTCGATGGCAATGTATTTGAAGTTGTTAACGCGAGTTGATCCACAAGGAGAGATCGCGCCACGTGTGGTCAAATATCTATTGAATCAACGCAAGAATGCAACCTACTGGAACAGTACCCGCGATACCTCTATGGTGATCGAAGCCTTTGCCGATTATCTAAAAGCCACTGGTGAATTGTCACCAGATGTTACGGCTGAAGTTTGGCTGGATGATAAACGACTTGGTTCTGTGACTTTTACCAAAGACAACTTGTTCGATGTAAACAACACGATTGAGATTGTCGGCAATGCGGTAACTACGGGCGAACATCGCTTAGAAATTCGCCGCACAGCGGGCAAGGGTTCCATTTACTGGAACGCTTATATGACTCAGTTTACACAAGAAGAAGAGATCGCTGCTGCTGGCTTGGAGGTGAAAGTGGAGCGACGCTTTTACCGACAAGATCGAGTGAAGAAGGAGCTCGCCTTGGCGGGTGATCGAGGTGAAGTTCTTGATGCGGAGAGAACCGCACTTACGCGAGTAGCGCTTGAAGATCTGCAAGACCTGCCTAGCGGAACGCTAGTAGAAGTAGAGTTGATCGTAGAATCGAAGAATGACTATGAGTATTTGTTGCTCGAAGATCGCAAGCCAGCGGGTTTGGAAGCTGTCGATACCGAAAGTGGCTACTTCTCGACCGGTGGCTTGAGTGCGTATCGCGAGTTGCGCGACCAAAAGACGGCCTTCTTCCTAAGAGTTTTGCCGCGTGGCACACATTCGTTGCGATATCAGTTGCGAGCGGAGGCACCGGGTACATTCACCGCTTTGCCTGCTGGCGTATCGGGGATGTATGCACCTGAGCTGCGTGGCAATTCGACCGACTTTGACTTGAAGGTTGTTGATTCGCCTCGATAGTGATTCGCTTGTTTAACTCGTGGCCTAGGGTTTTGAAGTTGCGTTTTTCGGCCTTCGAGACACTACATCCTCAGGATTTTCGCTCTTGTGCTCAGTCGAAGACGGTGCTCGTGCTCGAATTCGGAATTTCGATGACGATTACGAGCACCATTTGAGTGAGCACGAGCAGGATTCCGTGACAATGTCCTCAAAAATCGCAACTCCCCAAGCCTCCGCTGTGCTCCAGCTACGGGCTAACCAATTTCCTCACTCGCACAGTGAAAGGGCTAATCCCCAGCGGCGCGAGTGCACTGGGCGGCCATGACTTTTAATTCGATGGTTTGCGACAGAAAGTCTACGTGTCCGTCGGCGTATAAAACTTGTATGCCGCCAGGATGAAAGCTGAAGGGTTCGTTATCATTGCGAACGTTCATCGCCACATTGCAACCAGCAGCAGGATTACAACCTTCCTGGCTTCCATCCGCGCTGGCTCCATCCAAGCTGAATGGCCCCTCGCTATCAGCCCAACCGATCCCTTGATCATTGTTCAAATCACGCCGCGCTTGCCTTAAACGATATACTATTGGGCGTCCCGAACATTCGACGACACAAATGGTGTTTGACGTTCCATCCAGAATGTCTCCCATGCGTGTTCTTGAATTGCGATGCATGACTGCGAATCGGTTTCCATTGTTGTATAGAACACGATCGATAGACGCTGGTTGTACACCCTGAATGGCTTCGTAATCCGTTGAACCCAGCGGAACGGTGAGCATTAAGGCGGGACGTGGATTTTTGGCAATAATGTTCAACACGGGAGAGTTTTCAGGTGTTGAAGGACAACGAAATACAGGAAAAGGTATCGCAGCTAAGGTAAGGTTCGTATCCTCCCACCAATTCATGGAAAAATTGTATAGCTTGTGCGCGTTAGCTTGTTCCAGATAGGGAAACACCAAAGGTCGCCAGCCCACAAACTTGCCCGCAGGATTACCTGGACCAGCAGTGGTCCAACCCGAAGCAGGAAAAGCCCGATTGGTGTCTTGGAACATATGCAACGCCAGCCCCAACTGACGCATATTATTAGAAC
>JBILTA010000168.1:0-9088 GCA_044371785.1 Pirellulaceae bacterium
AGAAGCAAACCGACATCGTGTTACGCCGTTTGGTGACATAGGTTTCCAAAGCGTGGGATATCGCATCAATACCCGTGAGAGCAGTAACGCGTTCAGGTTGCGTGATGGTTAGTTCTGGATCGAGCAGTGCAATCTTGCAGGCCGCTTTCGGATCGCCGCAGGCCATCTTCACATGTGTTACCGCATCGGAGATCAGTGCAAAAGATTGAGCTTCACTTCCAGTCCCGGCGGTGGTAGGAACGGCGATCATGGGTAACATTGGACTATGGGCTTTGCCTACGCCCCAATAATCTTGTATCTGGCCACCACAACTGTAGATAAAATTGATGCCTTTGGCGCAGTCCATTGAACTGCCGCCCCCTAAGCCAACCAGTAGATCAGGCGTGAATTCCTTGGCGACGGCAACTCCAGCCGCCACATGTTCGGTGCTCGGATTTTCGCGAAAGTCATGGAACGCTGCCACTGTCAAGCCAGCGGTACGCAGGCTATCGACGGCCCGCTGAAAATGTCCGGCGGAAACCACTCCGGCATCACTGACAACGAGCACCCTAGATCCACCGCACTCGCGAGCCAACTCACCGAGTCGATGCAAGCATCCGGCACCGAAGACAAAACGTGTCCGCTGTTGGAAATCAAACTTCTGCATTGTTCTCACTCAGCTTGTCAGGCAACCTGGAGGATTACGCCAACCTGCTTGAAAAAATTCGCGTGAGTCCAGGCAACCTGCGGTGAAGAGCCATAGACCAGTATTTCAGAATGACCGGCCCGGAAAAGTAACCGGACGCCCATCAATATACCGGAATTCCCCCCGCTTTGTGAGTACGTTAAGCATCCTGCTCGATAGTCGGGTTAGATTTTAGTGGAGTTTTCAGCCAATCCCTGGCCAAACGTTTCGCTTCACAGGCGGTTCTCCAACAACCATACCGCAAATGGGCCAGAGGATAGCGGGCAAAGACATGCAACCTCTCGGTCCGAATTCGCTCCGCCCGCAAGGTTTTTTTGTAGGGCTCGTCACCCCTCAAAAAGTCCAGGCTGGTTAAGCCACGTTGAGTACCGTCGTTGATCAGCAGCATGTTCATCGCCATACCGGGCGACTCGGCTGTCGTACTGGTATCGACACCTACTTGATAACTGTAGATAGTTGAGTCGGAACGCAAACCGAACTGCAACGCAACGGGCATACCTTGGTAGTTCAGTTGCAGCAGATGTGCTCGACCGCAACGTAGGGCGTTACCAGCAACCTGTCTCAAAAATTTTCCGAATTTGGGGTCGGCAAAGCAACCGCTCTCACCTTTCTTTTCCCAACGTGATTGATGAAGATTCGTGAGATGGTTCATGAAGGATTCAATGTCCGCATGATGCTCAATCCATTTAGCTTCATAGGGACCTTCCCCTTGAATCTGCTTGAGTAAGCGGCGTCCTTTGCTGCGACGACTCTTGGACATTTTGCTAAGGAAGGCTTCCCAACCTTCGCTGATGTCGATGCGCCAACAGCCCATCACTTCATCGATGTGACAAGCATGGCCATGTTCTTGCATATAGTTTTTTAGGGCAGACACATTCCGATCTTCGCTGCGATAGCAGTCCAGATCGATCATGTCCCAGGTCCCTCTTTTTTCGTTTTGCCCCTGCAAATGCAGAGCATCAGCGATCGCGTTAACCACTTCTGTTTCAGCATTTGGTTCAGAGAGCAGCGAGAGGTATTCGCTACAAATATGACCATCACCGAGAAAACGCAATTCGCGTCCCATCAGCGAAGAGATTCGCAAATAGAAAGGAGCAATTCCGACGATTTCTCCCGTGGAGTTGCGAGCGACCATGACCCTCAATTGCATTTCTGGAGTCTGAAAACACTCCCACCATGCCAGGCACCACATCGGATGCAGAAAAGGATCGTTACAAGCCAGCTCTCCCCATCGATCTTCGATCGATCGAACATCGCTCTCGCTGGATAATGTTTCAACAAAGAGATTCAAGGGGAAAGGCCTCGTAACAGGACTCGGATCAAAACGTAAACTGTTCCAAACGAACCATCATTCCAACCTTGGTATCTAGCATAAGAGAATGTGATCCCATGAAACTTCCTGGGAATTACCCTTTGTTCGCCCCCTTCCTTTGGGATGCGCGCGTCGATTATGCTCGTCGAATCGATTATGCTAATTAGTGAACCTGTACATACCCATCCTTCCTACCTGACTTGAGCTATCGATGCCGAATCACTTCTCCTTTATCAAATTCTTGGCGATGGCAAATCTTGCGAGCCTTCTTTCGCTTTCTGGTTTCCTCAGCGAGGTAGGCCTAAGCCAAGAACAAACCGGAAATGTAACTTCGATCCAAAACGAATGGGGACGTTTTCGCGGCCCTAACGGTAACGGTGTACAACCTAAAACCAAAGCACCTATTCCTTGGCAAGCCAGCGATGTGCGCTGGAAAATCGATCTTCCAGGAAGTGGCAATAGCTCACCGGTTGTATGGAAGGATCGTGTTTACATCTTTACGGCTTATCCAGACAACGCGAGTCGCGAATTACTGGCCATCGACCTAAAGACAGGTCGTACACTATGGCAAAAATCGTATCCATCCGAAGCACATCCGCTACATCAACGCAGCAGTTATGCATCGAGTACACCCGTAGTTGATGACAGCGGTATCTATATTGCCTGGGGTGTTCCCAATCGAGTTGAGGTTCGCGCACTGACGCATTCCGGTGACGAAGTATGGAATCGCGATTTGGGTCGTTATGTCAGCCAACATGGCTTCGGCACTTCACCGATTATTGTCGATAACAAACTTATATTGATCAACAGCCAAGATGCCGAAGAACTCCCAGAAGGAGTCGAACCAGGAGTGAGTTCGATTGTGGCATTGAATCTTAAATCGGGCGAAACGATCTGGGAAAATAAGCGACGAACCACGCGTGTCTGTTACGGTGTACCCTGTGTCATCAAGCAAGATGACAAAACGCTTTTACTGGGTGCGGGAACAGTGGAAGGCTTTTTTGCAATCAATGCTGAAGATGGAAAAACCGAGTGGGAATTACCAGCTTTTGATAAACGAGTCGTAAGCAGTGCCGTGCTCAGTGGGGGTCTCCTGATCAGCACGTGTGGCTCAGGGGGTGGCGGGAATGAACTAATTGCCATTTCCATTTTGGGTGAGCCGAAAGAGGCTTACCGCATTCAACGCGCTGCGCCCTACGTTCCAACTCCGGTGGTTGCCGGCCCCTGGATTTTCATGTGGGCCGACAATGGAATTGTTTCCTGTGCCGAGTTAAGTGACGGCAAAGTACGTTGGCAGCAGCGCATCGGTGGCAATGTCTCGAGCTCTCCAGTGGTTGCCAACGACTGCCTGATCGGAATGAGCGAAGATGGTGTGGTAACGTTTATAAAAGCTGGACCTGAATTTGAAAAACTGGGTCAATACAACTTGGAAGACATGATCCGGAGCACGCCTGCGATTACCGAAAATGAAGTACTGCTGCGAACGGACAAATTTTTGATTTGCATCGGTGGGCAGGAATAAAATAGTCACGTACAAATGTACGCCAACAATACGCATTGGCTCCGTAAAGTGAGCCATATCGAGGTTGTAGCCCATGAATATTTGCCCGCCTGACGTAATGTCAGGTGGGCAAACAGGACCAACTTAGATGCTTATTTGAGCTGAGATTCCAGCCAGGGTAGGATGTCGCCTTCATAGGTAACGCCATCTTCGCCGCTATTATCATCGGTAAAGGTCTTCTTCTTTTCCCCATCAGGACCGAACACCATCACCGCTGGAATCGATTCGATTTCCAATTCAACAAACACATCACTATCAGCCGTGGTGCTTAAGTAGTTTTTGAATTCAGCTTTCTGTTTATTCAAAAACTCTTCCACACTGGGAACATAGTTTTCGGGAGGCTTCGATTTCAAACCTACGTAATCGACATTAACGCTGACACAACGCACTTTGTCCGGATATTTCTTCGATAGAGCGACCAAATGAGGAAATTCTTTCATGCACGGAACGCATGAGGTACTCCAGACATCCACAACCGTCCACTTTCCTTTTTCGGCAGAGACATCTTGCAGTACTTCGGCCATTGATTTCAATTCGACCGCAATTTTTGAGGCGTTTTCGCCCTTTTCCGCCGCACCTTCGTCGGACTTCGGCGTAGTATCGGTGGCGGACGTAGTATCAGCCGGGGCAGACACTTCATTTGTTGGTACACTATTGGAAGAGATAGGTTTGTCGCTCGTTGCCGGCTGACATCCACTCAAACAAAGAGCCATGGCAGCAGCGATCCCATAAGAACCAGCCTTGCCTTTGATCGATCGCATTGTTTTACCCTTTACAACTCACGGCTCAAAAGTTCACCGCTAAAAAGTTTACAGCCCCAAAAGTTTACGGCTTAAAAGGTTCACTGTTTAGAACCCACACCACAAATCGCAGCTCACGCCTGACAAAATATAATCGATCGTCGCGCATGACCCAAATGTATTCTACTCGTTCCGCATCCGTAACAGAACCGCTGGATCTCCAACGGCTTCAAGAAGCCCTGCGCATAGTGCGAACTGAGCTCAGGGGTGAACGGGGAGCGAAACCGAATTGGACCGGGGAACTTTCCACTTCAGCTCTGTCGACCGCAACCGCTGTCAGCGCCCTCTCGATTGTGCGACAAAAGCAGGCTCTTTCCAATTCACCGCTAGAGCCAATTATACGTCGCGGCGCAGAGTGGCTTTTCCATCATCAAAATCCTGATGGAGGCTTTGGCGATACCGATCGAAGCCACAGCAACATTGCAACAACGTTGTTGGTCATCGCGGCATGGAAGTTATGCGATTTTGAATCGACGTCACAGCTTGAGGTTCAACAAGCGCTCACAAGAGCTTGGGCCTATGTCGATGAGCAGGGCAGGTGGGATGGTTTGCGGCGAAGATACGGCAAAGACAAGACATTTGTGGTTCCCATTTTATCGAATTGTGCATTGGCCGGTCTCGTCCCTTGGTCAGCGGTTCCCGCTCTCCCATTCGAATTGGCCACACTGCCACAGTCATGGTATCGCTTTGTAAAGATGCCTGTGGTGAGTTACGCTATCCCCGCCTTGGTAGCGATCGGCCAAGCCAAACATTTCCATGCCCCCACCAAGATCCTACCCTGGCGATGGCTCCGCGCAGGCTGTGTCGAAACATCGCGTCGCGTACTGCAAAAGATGCAGCCGCAAAGCGGTGGTTATTTGGAAGCCGTTCCCTTGACGAGCTTTGTGCTGATGAGCCTTGGCTCGATGGGCTGCCAGGATCATCCGGTTGCACGTGATGCCATTCGCTTTCTGATCGATAGCGTGCTGGAAGATGGGAGCTGGCCCATCGATACGAACCTAGCTACATGGGTAACATCGCTATCCGTTAAAGCTTTATCGCGCGACGGCATTGGGACGTCGGTGGACTCATCGACTATCGACTGGCTCTTGAATTGCCAACACTTGGTTCGTCACCCATTTACGGGTGCAGATCCTGGTGGTTGGGGTTGGACAAATCTAAGTGGTGCAGTGCCCGACGCCGATGATACTCCGGCAGCATTGTTGGCGTTGCATGCTTATTGGACCGAACATGGCGTGATGGATAACGCCTTGCGAGCAAGGATTGTGGATGCGGTAACGCGCGGGATTCGTTGGCTCTATGGATTACAGAACCGCGATGGAGGCTGGCCCACTTTTTGTCGCGGTTGGGGAACACTACCCTTTGATCGAAGTGGCACGGATTTAACCGCGCATGCCCTACGCGCGATCGATGTTTGGCTCACCCAAACACCTGAAAACCTGCAACTCTTTCCAGAAGATCTTTACGCAAGACAGAGCAGGGCTTTTCTCCGCGGCGTGAATTACTTGGAAAGAAACCAAAAATCGGACGGAAGTTGGCTCCCCCTTTGGTTCGGAAACCAAGACTATTCTGGTGAAGATAATCCAATTTACGGAACATCTCGGGTCATGCTCGCTCTGAACGAGGTGCGATCCTTGGCGAAACTCCCCCAAATCGTGGAAATGCGGCAAAAAGGGGCCGATTTTCTGCGAAAAAACCAAAACCGCGACGGAGGCTGGGGGGGTGGTTCAAGCGTGCCCTATGGAAAGGATCGCAGCGACTCTAACGAAGATCGGTCTAGCTCGATTGAGGAATCTGCCGTTGCCCTTGAAGCTTTACTCACTTTGGCGGACACATCTCTCGCCGATTCCACTATAATTCGAGGGTTAAACTGGTTGAGTGAATCGATCTGCCTGGGTTATCATCGTACCAGTTGGCCGATCGGTTTTTATTTTGCCAAGCTGTGGTATTACGAGAAACTTTACCCGACGATTTTCTCGGTGGCAGCCCTTAGTGCGGCGAACCGGATCGCAGTAACCCGAGTCACAACCAACCAGATCGCAATGAAAGAGGCATAACGCTTCACCCAAGCCGTCCCCTATTTGCCAAGCAACTTTTCACTTCTTCAAAATAGTAGTGAAAAGCGATTTCATACGCAGGAATATTCCATTGTCCACATTGCCGACGACCGAGACAACTGAACTGGATGTAGCCGCCGCGGCTGTCCGACCGCAACGCACCAAATCGCCGAAACGAAAAACGGGCCATCTTAAACTTGTCCCTGAGACAAGAGAGTTGCGAGAGCGGCTCAAAGCTCGTTGCCGTGAGATCGCGGCCAAAATGGATAAAGAAACTCCACTGAGCAAAGATCAGATGGAAGTTGTGGCTCGTCGCCTCTTGGATGAGATGAACTTACCGGAAGGCTATGTGGGCTGGATCATGGTGGTTCTGAGCTCAGCTTTTTGGGAAGACCAAGTTGCCGCTGTGCCGCCAAGTCGCCGCCTTTTCCTATTGCCGCATTGCCTCAAGCACGCAGAAGGTTGTCCAGCCGACTACGACGAGTTTGGGATGAACTGCAAAAAATGTGGTGCTTGTAGCATCGCTGACTACCGCAGCATCGCCGAAGAGATGGGCTACAAGGTCTTGGTCGCTGAAGGCTCGCCGGTTGTTCTAAAGATTATCGTCAGCGGCTATGTCGATGCGATCGTGGGCGTTGCTTGCCTGAACGTTTTAGAGAAAGCAATCGATAAGATTCTGTTGGCTGGTATTCCTTGTTTGGCTGTTCCACTTTTGTCGAGTGATTGCCGCAACACCAGCGTCGATGAAGAGTGGGTCCGCGAAATGCTAACCACTGCGCACCAGCAACCTGCGCAACAAACTCGCAGCTATGTACATTTGCTGCGAGCTTCCTCAGAAATGTTCCGCTCGCCGTTGATGGACGAACTGGTTCCACGTCAGCGAGGCACCGCGGTTCTCAGCGATGATCAACAAGATCCACTCAAAGCGATCGACCCAATTGCGGCTACCGAAGCGATCGGAATGGACTTTTTATCAAAGGGTGGAAAGTACAGTCGGCCCTTCATCACTTTAGCTGCATATGACGCGATGATGGGTGGCGATGGAACATTGGCTGATGGTGCTAACACCATCAAGAATTTTCCGCTGTCCGTTTATCGCTCGGCAATGAGCATCGAGATGTTTCACAAGGCCAGCTTGGTACACGACGATATCGAAGATGATGATGGCTATCGCTACGGCCAACCCACCATGCATTGCCGTTTCGGTTTGCCCACCGCGATCAACGTTGGCGATTATTTGATCGGCTTAGGTTATCGCTTGGTCAGTCACCATGCTCGCGATATTGGGCCTGCTGCCGCAGTCGACATTTTAGATTGCCTCTCGAGCGCTCATACACGCTTAGCTGAGGGCCAGGGTGCCGAGCTCTTGTGGCGTGATGCACGTGACAAACGCTTGCAACCACTCGACGCATTAAAAGTATACGCGCTCAAAACATCACCCGCTTTCGAGGCTGCGCTTTACTCAGGTATTCGTTTAGCTGCTGATAAACTGTCGTTTGATATGGGCCAGTACGTCGAGCCTGTTCGACAGTTCTCGCGTAATTTGGGCGTGGCATTCCAGATCTTGAACGATTTGCAAGATTGGGATGGCGATGGCCATAACAAATTGCACGCGGCCGGAGACGTGCTCGGCGGTCGCCCGACTATCTTGTGGGCTCTCGCCTTGGCTTCTCTCTCACCAGAAGATCAGGCTGCGATGTTGGCTACGATCGACAACAAGGAATTGCCACCTGCCGTTCGAGTCGCCAAGATCCGTCAGTTTTATGACAAAGCTCGCGTGTTCGAGCAAAGCCAACGCTTAGTTGAAAAACATCGAGCTCGGGCAGAAGAGGTGGCTGAGAGTATCGCCCCTGAAGCCTTGCAACGACTTTTGTATTATTTGATTGATACCGTTTTACATCGCGATGAAGCAGCCCCAGCTAACCTCGTTGCGTTTCAGCCGAAGCTAACGATCACCACACGTTGATCGTTTCAACTTGCTTGCCGGAGAATACGTTTTGCCTCACGAATCAACTGGGCCATCATCCGGGCCAACACCTGGACCACCGGCTATCGAAGATCTGGTCGCTTTGTTTTTTGAAGATCTGCAACAGCTTGGCGAAATCCAAGAATGTGAAGTAGACCAGATGCCATGGCGTTATGCCGATTTATTAGCGCATGATGGTCACATGACGGAAACGGTTGAAAAACTGTTCGATGGTCCCGTCGATGTACGAGTCCTCGATCGTCGCTTTGATCAGCCCTTTTATTCGCGAGAAATCACCTTGCATCGCAAGGAAGATGGGCAAATAGTGCAGTACGGTATCGTGCGTCTGGATGTTACCTTCCTCGACGATGAGGTTTGCGAGGAAATCTTAGCAGAGACCACTCCGTTGGGACGCGTGTTAATCGAACACAACGTCATGCGAGAAGTGCAACTTTCGGCCTTATGGGAGATCCACGTTGGTTCGCGTTTAGCTGAAGTTTTTCAATGTCTCCCCGGCACCCGGACCTTTGGGCGGACGGCCATGATCTATTTGGATGGCGAACCAGTGATTGAATTATTGGAAATCATTGTTCCTCATTCAGTTCGCATCGATTTTGGCCAGTCTGCTTAACTTGACTCTACATTTTGAAAGATCACCTATGTCATCGCTGCTGCCAATTGCCCGCCGTTTATTGCGAGTTGGTATC
>JBILTA010000756.1:0-2787 GCA_044371785.1 Pirellulaceae bacterium
TTTCCCAGCGATGACATCGGTCATGGCTTCGATAACATCGGCGATGTGTTGACGATCTCACCGTTGTTGATGGAACGTTATCTCAAAGCCTCCGAGAGTATTGCAACCCGTGTGATTGTCGAGAAACCGCCACCCGTCAATCGCAATCATTTACAAGCTCGCTTTACAGAACCAGCCGCTAAAGAGATTCCGCTAGATGGTTCTTTTCGCGTTATGAAAAGCGACGGTGAAAATGGATTGCAAACAGGTCCGATCTTCACAGGTTATAAATTTGAAGATGAAGGCGAGTATGAGTTTCGAGCCCGCGTTTTTGCTCGAGCACCAGAAGGCCAAAAAGTGGAAATGGTGATCCTGCTGCAAGGTGAGAAAATATCTGAATCTGATAGCGATGAAGCATTGTCGATTGTCGTAGGCGAAGTTCGTAAGCCTGCCAAGATTTTACATCGAGCTGTAGTTATAGGACGAACTCCCGAAAAGTCGGAAGTTATCGAGGTAAAACTGCCAAAGCTAATGGGCCGAGAACGGATTTTGGTGGGGCTAGTCAAACCTTCAGCCACACCGCAAGAGGCTGCAACAACCGAGGCTGTTGCGGCTGACGCGGCAGCACCTCCGGCCGAAATGCCTGCCACCGACGCAGTTACTGCTGACGCAGCAACGCTCGAAGTCAAACCGGCTGAGTTGTTGGTCGAGTATTTGTCTCTCAAGGGTCCCATGGATTCTCGTCCGCTGGCCCACAAACAATGGTTAGCTCATCCTGCCGAACTGCAAGGCATCGAACGCAATCGCCACCTCATGAATCGATGGTTGAAAAAGATTTATCGTCGTCCACCCACAGATCAAGAAGTTGAGGCCTTGGCATCGCTGGCGCTGGCTGAAGAGCAAGCTGGTACAACCTGGGAAGGTTCGATGCAATTTGCTTTACAGGCTGCTCTCAGTTCACCGAAGTTTTTATTCCGTGTCGAGCTTGATGACCAGCCACAGAGTCACGAATCACGTGCGATCGATCAGTTTGCGTTGGCTAATCGCTTGTCCTATTTCTTGTGGAGCACGATGCCCGATGAGCGGTTGTTTGAGTTGGCCGAAAAAGGTGAGCTAGAAGCCAAACTTGACGAAGAAATTCAGCGAATGCTCAAAGATGACAGGGCCACGAGCTTGGTCGATCAATTCGCTTTGCAGTGGTTGCAGTTGCAGCGACTAGATCAGGTTCAACCGGATCGCGATATGTTCCCCGATTTCAACGATGAGTTGCGACGGGCGATGAAGGAAGAGACGCGTTTACTCTTCCTGCATATCCTCAAAGAGGATCGCAGTATTTTGGAAGTGGTCGATGCGAGCTATACGTTTTTGAACGAACGCTTAGCTAGGTTTTATGGTATTCGCGACGATCGAGGCAATGAAGATGGAATGAGCAGCGAGCAGAAGGGTGAGCCGATCAAGGGGCGCGATTTCCGCTTGGTCAACTTGCCTTCAGGTTCGACTCGCGGCGGTCTGCTGACGCATGCAAGTGTATTGACTGTGACCAGCAATCCGACACGAACATCGCCCGTAAAGCGGGGGCGTTGGGTTTTAGAGCAAGTCTTAGGGGCACCTCCACCTCCTGCTCCACCGGACGTTCCTGAGTTGCCGGTAGATGACAAAGCTGTGGCGTCGGGATCTTTGCGGCAGCGTTTAGAAGTTCATCGAGCGAATCCTAGTTGTGCCAATTGCCATGACAAAATGGATCCTATTGGTTTTGCGATGGAAAACTATGACGCAGTCGGCCGGTTCCGAACCAAAGATGGAGCGTTCGATGTCGATGCTTCCGGGGTATTACCCGATGGAAGCAAATTCAGCAATTTGGGCGAATTAAAGCAAATTTTGAAGAATCGCTCTCGGGATGTGGCTCGCTGCATGGCCGAAAAGATGCTGATTTTTGCGATTGGGAGAGGTGCCGAGTTTTATGATCGTCCAGCGATCACCAAAATAGTTGAATCAACGGAAGCCAACGGTTATCGTTTTTCTGCGTTGGTTAAGGCAATAGTTGCCAGCGAACCGTTTCGCATGCGTCGAGAGATGGAATGATCAAGTATACTTGTGATAGAGGTGGAACATGATTCCGAAACCAGCATTATCCCGACGTACGTTGTTGCATGGACTTGGTGTCGCCATGGCGCTTCCATATTTGGAAGCCATGGGGCCGTTGCGAGCTTGGACTGAAAACGAGTCGAGCCCAACGGACATCAAGATGATGCCCAATCGCATGGCATTTTTATATGTTCCCAATGGGATCAATATGGATGACTGGACTCCCACGGGTGAAGGTCCAAACTTCGAGTGCACACCGATCCTGAAGCCGCTTGAAGCGATGAAACATAAACTCAATATCCTCACCGGTTTGACGGCCGATAAGGCTCGCGCCAACGGTGATGGTGGTGGTGATCATGCTCGAGCCCTAGCGTCCTTTTTGACGGGCTGCCAGGCCCGCAAGACCGATGGTACTAACATCCGAGCCGGCGTTTCGGTGGACCAAGTCGCTGCTGCTCAATTAGCCGATCGTACTCGATTGCCTTCATTAGAAATCGGTTGCGAGCAAGGCTCGATGGCTGGCAACTGCGATTCGGGTTACAGCTGTGTTTATTCGTCAACGATGGCATGGAGATCAGCCACTCAGCCACTCCCGAAAGAAGTTGATCCGAAAGTTGTGTTTGAGCGAATGTTCTCTAACGAACCTGATGCTGTACGTGTTCAACGCGACCGCAAGCGTCGCAGTATTCTCGACTTCGTACGCGAGGATTCCAAATCGTTGAC
>JBILTA010000755.1:0-2787 GCA_044371785.1 Pirellulaceae bacterium
CGAGCGGTACCGAACACGAAAGCCAGAACTATGGGATGCACCAAAGTCGCCGTTGCTGCTTTAACATAATGACAGCATCACTCGGCGATGGCGTGATCGTCAGCGTTCTGGCAATCAAACCGAATCGTAAACTATCTCGTGCGTAAATTTACTGCAACGTTCCAACCAAACATGGATCATGGAAAACTGGTCGGTTATGGAGGTTACTGATTAGTGAAGATTAGTGCCGATTAGTGTTCCCTTTCCGCCGTGCTCAAGAAGAGTAGGGAACACTAATCGCCACTAATTCTCACTAATCTTAAGACGTTACTCTGCGATTAAAGAACCAATTCAGTTATTTTGCGTCAGCTCGGCGGACGGAATCCATTGAAACTTACATGGCTTTCGTCTTTTTCGTGGTCAAGAAATGGTTGGTCACTGCTGGGGTAAAGAGAATTGGATATTCAATCTTGTTCGATATAATTGACTTCACAGCGCAGAATCCATCAGTTTCGGAGACTCTTCGGTGCTTGGACAACTCCTCGATCAAATCCGTGAATATTATGTGAATCGCTTCATGGACGCGATTAACGAGCACTCGAGTGTTGAGGGCGTAACGGTTGCGCACGAACCTGCATTCTGTAACGCAAAGGGTGAGGTCGTCACTGAAGGTAAACTTGCACTTCCAGTGCGTGGCGACCTATTCGTAATCCGTGATGGTAATGTGTCCGAATCCATCCGAATCGATACCGAGGGAATGTTGGCTTTCGAGCCTATCATGTTTGCCTGGCCGGATAGTAAACTGCATGTTGACTTGCAACCATTTCAATGGAATTGGATGGAATTACGGATCTTCGGCTTGAAGGCCGATGCGGATTGGACACCGATACGAGACTGGTTCATCGGTTGGTTCCAAGAAAACGATCCTGCAGATGATGAGTTGCTTGGCGGCGTTCATTTTCTGTCCGATCCAGAACATCGACACGATTACTCACAAATATCCATTGACCTTGGCACAGCGCCTGTCGAAGCATTCGAGGAACTACTCGACGCAGTGGGACAAATGGAAGCAACACGTTTACAAGTTGGACAATTCGAGGATGGCGATTAATGGTTGATTACGGTTTTATTTCGCGCGTGGAAATGAGCGAGCAATACGATCTAACCGATGCTGAAATGGAAGTGATCAAAGCTGGTGAAATCGATCTTGCCGATGTTCAGCGGGCGATTCGAGGTGCAGCTCGTCAATAAGAAATGCACCGGCTTTCCGTTAGTCCCTAGCCTTCGCTGCATTACGGCTACGGGTTAAACATCAAACACGCTCTTCTCAAAGCAACCTCTTACTTTTTCTGGCGTGTTTTCCATACATTTCGTGGTCAATAATGAGATGGGCCGCACTCAAGGACGGGCTAACAGGAATTGAATTGCAGTAGCGTTTTCCCGTCGGTTACAATGAATGGCCTGCCGTGATCGCTTTTCGCTATGCGAAGAGTTCCCACATAACACCTAAACCCACTCGCCCCCTTCGCAGTTTCGTGACCTCACAGACAATACGATTCAGCGTACTTCAGAATCAAGACGTTTACCCATGGCAAGCATTACCAAACCGATTATTGGCGTCTGTACCGCGCTATCCACATTCCTGTTGTGCGTCGTTTTGGGCCTGATCGTTAATGCTCAAGATACGACGCAACTAACAACGGGCGACAAGCCCGCTGAAACTAACGCGGTCAATTTACCGACGATCTGTCAGTTACCAGCAGATCTTGAATTTGAGGACCGCATCTGGAATCGAATTCTGGCAACCAAATGCCTCCCTTGTCATCAAGATGGAGGTGACGCAACCGATAGTAACTTTATCCTAACCGATCTAAAAAAGTTTATCGGCCAAACTCGGGACCAAGCTCTTGAGTCCAATCGCCAAATGCTTTTGAAACTGTCAGCAGAGAAAGCAGATGGAGTCTCGGTAGTTCCGCTCAAAGCGCTGGGTGAACTATCTCATGGTGGTGGCGAGATCCTCACGGCTCAAGACCCTGCGTTCCTGGCGCTAGATTCTTATGTCAACAATTACCTCCAACACCCCGATGGAAGTTCACACACTCTAGAGGCCATCACAGACAACTCGGCCAATGACTCGACCTTCTGGGAGGGAATACGCTTCAAAGACAACGCAGGTCTGCTGCGACGCGCAGCCCTTTCACTTGTCGGCCGACTCCCAACGACGCAAGAGATTACGGACTTAGAAGCTGGCATGGCTCGTCAAGGTGAAGTCGCTTTTCGTGAAAAGTTAATGGGTCTTATGTCAGAAGAGGCTTTTTACGAACGACTCCGCGAAGGCTTTAACGACATCTTTCTAATCACTGCAGTGGATGACAATCCGGAAGTTGCCGCATTATCGTACGAGCACTTCGAGAAGAGTCGCCTCTGGTACCAACAAAAAGACTGGAGCCATATCGAAGATCCGAAAGAACGTGAGAAAGCGGGCTACAAACTGGTGGGCGAATACCGCCAAGCCTTGCTGCGAGAGCCGATGATGTTGATTGATCATATCGTCCGCAACAACCGCCCCTTCACGGAGATCGTAACTGCCGACTACATCATGGTCTCTCCATATACAGCCCGCGGTTACGGAGTGTTCGATGAAGTGAAGGATCAGTTTTCAAACATCGAAAATCCGTTCGAGTATGTACCAGTGCGATTAAAGGCTTTGCATGGTCGCAATCGCTCGGAAGACCAAGAGTCACCTACAGGTTATTTCCCCCATGCTGGCTTAATGACAACTTTTTTGTATCTCACTCGATATCCAAC
>JBILTA010000008.1:0-26141 GCA_044371785.1 Pirellulaceae bacterium
CTGGGTTGTATCTGAGAGCGATTTACGTCACTTTAGCTTGATCGGACTTGCCGAAGACTTTCGACGCTTCTTGCATCTATTGTGCGATTTATTTTCATGGCCTGCATCGTTCCAGCAACTACGCTTGAATCAAACGCCCAGCAATAATGACAGTCGCCAATTGCATGCGATGTTATCTTCGAATCTCAGTCGTTTTCGAGATGATATGGAGACCTACAACCTTGCCAAGCGAATGTTTCATGAACGATATGAACAGTTCCTTCGCAAACATTTTCCGAATCAAGAGAATCTCGATTTGATCACAGACTCTATGGTCGAACAGAGTCTGAACCAGCAATTCGTCGAGAACATTAGGTTACACTTCCCCGAACCTGTATCACAGATCCACTGGACGATGGATCAACCTATGTTTGGACAAGGCTGGTGGTGGCGTCAACACAGCGGCGCCGTTTGGTATCGTTCCACGGGACCGCAAACGACGAACATCGCTTACCTTCCGCCTTTAGCTACCGGAAACGAATATCGATTCGAGATTGATATCGTATTCTTTGCCAGTGAGTCCATTGCCCAAGGACTCGAAATCTCGCTCAACGGCGTACGCTGTCAGCATTCAATCCGCAATGTATCGCAAGATCCTGCTGCAGTGAAATCGATTATTGAGGGCATTGTCCCGGCGGGAGTAGCCGATGGCCACTCCCCAATTACTCTGAAGTTCAGATTACCTGAAACCAAACCCATTCTGGCTGGTAATCGTATCGAGCATACCGAAGCAACACTCGATTGGGATACAAGACTGCTGGGCATGGGCGTCGCTGACATCCGCATCTTCTAGAGCAACTTCACGGATGGATCATTGACCAGTGACTGCATCTTTCTGGCGTGCATATGTCTCCAGGATCACGTTCTCCTCGTCGTAACTTTCCAATTTTCCGTGAGTCGGATCAAATAACTTTACTGCCGAATAGAGTTCGCCTTCTCGAAACTCGACAAGTCGCTAATAGACAACATCTCTCAACCGCACAATCAAACTGGCTCGGGTATCGGGAATATTCAAGTGACTCGATTCCTAACGTGTAGAACATGACACCTCAGTCTGCTCCACGCCTGAAGTCACATGATAAGCCACAATCTTGCACCAAAATTAGGAAAAAAGTCAGAAAGATGCCGAAGCAGCGGTAGGTGATCGAAATCGGGATTTCTCCATCCTTATCATCGCCCCCAACTCAACCACCGTGCAAAAAGCGACTTGACCCATGGCGTAAGTCGCTGGCGATTGAATTGATCTCCTAGCTTCCGAATGGCTTCGCTCTGTGTTGGATAGGGATGAATAATCGAAGCGATTTTCTTGAGACCAATGCGATGCTTCATCGCCATGACAAGCTCGCCGATCATGTCCCCCGCATGCTCAGCTACCACTGTGGCTCCCAAAATGCGATCCGTTCCTTTACGGCAATAGACGCTGACGTAACCAGATTCCTCACCGTCCAGAACTGCCCTGTCCAAAGCTTGGAATGGCTGAGTGTATGTCGTCAATTCAATGCCTAACTCGGCTGCTTGTTTCAACGACAATCCAACGTGGGCCACTTCCGGAGAAGTGTAGGTACACCAAGGTATGAGAAGTTTGCTTGCTCGGACTCTACCCATAAACAACGCATTCTGAATCACCAATCGCGCCATGAAATCTGCGGCATGCGTAAACTTGAATCGACTGCAAACATCACCCGCAGCATAGATGTCTCGATGGGTTGTTCGCAAATAATCGTCAACCACAACTCCGTGCCGCGGGTCAAACTCGACCCCTACGTTTTCGAGCCCCAATCCTTCCACATTCGGAGTACGCCCGACACTTAACAATAGTTGGTCACACTGAAGTCTCTTCTCTCCGTCGAGACCTGAAACCACGATCTCTCGCGCTCTCCCCTTCCCTGTGATCTGAGTCACTTTGCAATTCAAAAGTATTTCAACACCATCTTTTTCAAGAGCGGCCTGGACCAATTTGGCCGCCGCTTCGTCGTCATTCGCCAGCAACTGCGAACCAGTATCGATCAAGGTCACCTGCGATCCGAAGCGAGCAAAACACTGGGCCATCTCACAACCAATCGGCCCACCGCCGAGAACGACCAAGCGTGGAGGAAGTTCAGTGATCGAAAAGAGCGATTCGTTCGTCAAAAAGCCCGACTCAGCTAGGCCGGGAATCTCCGGAACAGTGGCTCGTGCCCCAGTCGCAACGCACGCCTTCAGAAATCGCAACTCTTGCGATGCTACCACTATCGAGTTACTACCAGAGAAGCATGCTTCACCAAAAAAAACATCGATTCCTAAACCGCGAAACCGCTGTGCCGAATCGTGTGCGCTCAACTGAGCCCGCATGCGGCGCATTCGTTCCATGATTTGGGAGAAGTCAATTTCGGGCTTGCCAATGCGCACACCAAAGTCCGAAGCACGGTGAATTGCGGCAATTTGTCGAGCCGCACTGATCAAACTTTTGGAGGGAACACAGCCGGAATTCAGGCAATCGCCACCCATTAAGCCACGTTCGATAATTGCGACTTTCGCCCCTAAACCTGCAGCTCCGGCAGCGGCCACAAGCCCCGCAGTTCCAGCCCCAATGACCACCAAATTATACCGACCATCCGGCTTGGGATTCGTCCATTCGCGCGGGCGAACGTTGGCCTCGAGCGAACTGTTATGGTGATCCAAGGGAGTTAGTTGCTGGCGATAATCCATACGTGGCACTCGAAAGAAAGCTGCCGCGAATCCAATAGCCAAAACGCTGGCTGCATCCGTTGGAGACGGCAGATCTCACGCCTACATCATAGAAGAATAAAGTCGTTCGCACAGCAACGACACTGTCAATTGCTTATCCGGCATTTGGGTGAGGAATCGAGCTGAGAGTAGAACAACGAGAGAAAAGAGTAACCGAACAGCTAGAGATGATTCTTGGGTTGGCAAGACCTTTGCCCTGGAGCAGCTCTACTTTGGCTGCGGCGAAAATGACCGCAGAAGCTTTCGAAAACGAAGGTTCCCAAAAATGTTCAGGGGGGAAATCACTCCTAGAAGGAAACCAAACTCTTGGTGGCGTTTGAGAAAGGAGTGAGGAGAAAGTAGACCGAGTAGAGAAAAGAGCAACCGAACTTAATGCGAAGATTCCAGGGTTGGAAAATCGTTACCCTGGAGCAGCTCTACTTTCTACTGCTCTTTTCTCTACTCTCTATTTTTTTGGCCCTTAAGGCCAAAAAAATCGGGGTGATAGGATTCGAACCTACGACCCTCTGGTCCCAAACCAGATGCGCTAGCCAGACTGCGCTACACCCCGTATCGAAACTGGCAACATTGTCTTTTTGATCAAGCCGAAACTTTGCAGATTCGTTCGCCAAACTGACTGCCAGAACCAATATGCTAAAACTCTAACTTAGAAGACTCAACCTGACAACCCGGGTTCATCGAGAACCGAAACTTCTTTATGCCACCCTGGCCAAACGTGGTCCGCTGGCAGTGGATAGGAGCAATTCGCGGATTCGTTCGAACTCTTCTTCTGAACCGAATTGCACTACTATTCGGCCTCGTCCGTTGCTGTTCTGTTTAATTTCTACTTTGGTCCCTAAAGCCGACCTAATTTCTTGTTCCAAAGAGGCAATTTGGGGGGATACGGCCTTTTTCCTTGAAACAGAAGGGGCTGCTCGATCCAAGACGTCCTCAGCATCTTCCGATTGCAGAAATTCGCTTACCCGACGTTCCGTCTCACGAACACTCCACTGTTCCTCTTTGATCTGCTTACAGAATCGCAATTGCAAACTTTCATCCCCCAGCGGCAGCAAGGCTCGAGCATGACCAGCTGAAACACGATCCGTCTGTACATCATCCAGAATTGCGTCCGGCAGCTCCAGTAGTCGCATCAAGTTCGCGATGGTGCTGCGATCGATCTTGAGACGACGAGCCAGTTCTTCTTGCGAGCAACGATGCTCATCGAGATAGCGGCGGAAAGACATCGCCTTTTCAATCGGGTTTAGATCTTTGCGTTGCAAGTTCTCTACGATGGCCAACTCAGCCACCAAGCGATCATCCGCTTCCCGCACTTCGGCTCGTACGGTCTTAAAACCCGCTCGAATCGCAGCACGCAAACGTCGTTCACCGGAAATCAACTGGTACTTTCCAGCAACGCGGCGCACCAGCACAGGCTGCAATTGTTGATGCTCTTTCAGGCTCTCTGCTAAAGCAGCGATTTCTTCTTCGTTGAACTGGCGTCGTGGTTGAAATGGGTTGTTTTCGATTTCATCTACGGAAAGTTCTATCGTGCTACTAACAGCGGCGGTCGTGTGCGCTACAGCTTGCAAGGCTGGCGCAACCGTATTGCTTCGCCCTTCTCGCATCATGGGCGCTGACGAATTCGAGTTAGAATCCAACGTTGCGTTGGCAGCTCCGCCAGCAGCAGGTTGCATTTCATCCAAGGGTGTTCCGAGCAGAGCGGCCAGCCCTTTACCAAGGCGTCGATCTTTAGTCACGTTCCAATACCTCCATGCATAGTTCAATATAAGCTCGGGTTCCCTTGGACCGAGGAGCGTAGTCCAGCACACTTAATCCATGGCTGGGTGCTTCTGCGATCGCCACATCCCTGGGGATTACCGTATCGAAAACAATCTCACCAAAAAACTCTCGAACCTCACGATCCACCTCGTGGGTCAACTCCAGATATGGATCGTACATCGTTAGTACGATTCCGCCAAAGGTCAATTTCCCAGGTTGATGCTGCATCACCTGTCGAATTACCTGAATCATTTGGCTCAGACCTTCCATGGCGAAATACTCGCATTGAATAGGCATGAGCACTTCTGTACTTGCTCCCAAAGCCGCTTGAGTCAAGGCTCCGAGCGAAGGTGGACAGTCAATATAGACCATATCAAAGCCCGACATACCGCTATCCAAATGCTGTTGCAGCACAGCGGCCTGTCCGTTTCCACCTTTGGCCATATGATCAACGTCTTGGAAGCTGCGACAGCCCGGCAGCAGTTGCAGCAGCTCTTCTGCCGTATCGAGGAGGCTTTCCCGCAGGGGTCTTTCCAACAGAAGTGGGTGACGATCCGCAGGTTTATGTCCAAGGCTGCCGGTCGCATTACACTGAGGATCCAGGTCAACCAGAAGAGTTCGGCACCCTGCTTTGGCGGACGCAAAAGCCAAATTAACGGCAGTCGTGGTCTTACCCACGCCTCCTTTTTGGTTTGCTATACAGAATATCCGCGCCACCGATCCATCCCCGCCGCCAAACTTGGAATCCTTCCAATCGCACGGATGAGAGTTTACAGCATGTAGGTAGCCGCTGAAAACGTCAGTTTCGGAACAGTTACCCTGGTTTCACGGGAAACGATAGCATCGTTTGGGCAAATTGTTCCACGCGAAACGCTATCTAATCGAGTTTATGGAACACGAAGCCACTCAAGAGCTTGGGATAAAAATAAGTGCTCTTGGCAGGCATTCGTTCCTGATGCAAACTGACCTGACGGATATGTTCGATCGTAGCCGGCATCACCAAAGCGGCTAAAGGATAGTGCAGATGGCCTTCTAACTCTCCCTTCAAACCAGCCACGACCTCCTCCACCAAATGCACGTAGGTGGGCTTGGGTATATCTCTCAAGCTCAATAACTCTTCGAAAACCAGGCGATGTAAAATGGCCACGCCCAATCCTTGCCAGGCAGCGCTATGGTCGGGGGCTAATTTTGCCATTTGCTCAATCGCTTCCTTTTTCGCAGTAAGCGTGACCCATTTGCTGTCCTTGGAAGAGTACAGAGCCATCATCATCTGGTCATCGATCTCCTCCATATCCTTCCAGATTTTGTCGGCCCCCTCCGGACCATCGCCGGCAACTTCACAATCAAAGCAAGAAGACACTTTCTCACAGATCTCAGCGACGGAATATTCGGGAACCCCTTCCAATAATCGATGAGTTGGCAGGACCAACAACCCTGGATCATCCATTCCAATGAGCATAGAAAGTACATAATTGGCAGGATGCTCGGGCGTCAGTTGCCCCTGAGCAGCAAGTTCATCGCGATAGTTGCAAGCGGTCTCATAACGATGATGCCCATCTGCCACAAACATCGGGAGATTGCAAACCAAGGCCGCCACATCACCGATGATGCGAGCATCCGTTACGGGCCAAACTCGGTGTATGACACCAAGATGATCGATCGCCTCCAACGGTCGCACAGTAACAATGTGTTGTTCCAAAATCTCTTGCGCCGTATTCTCAGGATCGGGATACAAGCCAAAGATTTGACTGAGATTCGCTTGTGTAGCTCGAGTTAACTTGAGGCGATCATCTTTCGCTTTTGCATGAGTCTGTTCGTGAGGGTAGATATTTCCTTCTCCGAATCGTTGCAAACGAACACGGGCCATGAAGCCTTTTCGCACATGTGACTGCCCGGCGTACTTGAACTCTTGATGGTAAACGTATATCGCAGGATCCCCCTCCGCTTGCAACACTCCATCACGAATCCAAGTTCTCAGAAAGCGTGACGCACGATGATAAATCTCATCGCCGGTAACATCGGAAGGCTCAGCTCGATTGAGCTCTAGCCTAATGACATTGTATTCAGAGCGTGCATACAGATTATCCTGCAAGGAGCTATCGATCACATCATAAGGTGGTGCGACGATATCGCTGAGCGAGCCCACTGTTGCCAAGTTGAATCTTAGTCCACGGAAAGCTTGAATCTCAGGCATAGTTCACTCGTCTCAACAAAATCAAAATGGATGAAGCAAAATTCTAAGTGGGAATGTTCTTTGCGTGAGCCATTTCAATTCCATACCGAAATACCACGCTGCAAATGAAATTATCTTTCGAGCCGATGCCAAGCTTCATGAGCGTTTTGGACATAACGCTGCATCTTGACTGCATCTTTTTTTCCAGGTGCGCTTTCAACGCCACTTGCAGTATCAACTGCGACTGGTTGGACCGTAGCAATGGCTTGGGCTACATTGTCTGGCGTCAATCCGCCGGCAAGAATCAGCGGCTTACCGGCAATCACTGAAGGCCGCGGCACAAGTGAATTCCAATCGGCCTTTAGTCCACTTCCACCTCGCACATCGGTAGAAGGTGCATCAACCAAAAAGGCAGCGAGTCTACTTCCTAGCAACTGATGCCATCGCGTCAAATAACCAGCTTGGTGACTTTCGCCAGACCAACGGATTGCCTTAATCAACGGCGCGTCGTCAAAGTTGCGCCACTCATCAGCCTGTTCCTCGCCATGCAGCTGTACGAACTGAAGGGGAACGATTCGCAGAATTTGGCGAACGAAGTCTGGAGTTGGATTCACGAAAATCCCAATCAACGCGATTTGCCCCACTCCTTCTTTATGTGCCAAATCGTTGTTTGCCGCCGCTGCGGACAATTCGGCCGCCAATTTAGGAGCGATGAAGCGGGGACTTTCTGGCACAAAATTCAAGCCGATTGCATCGACCCCAACCTTGATGGCATCGCATAAATCATCCGTTGTCTTGATGCCACAAACTTTGGTACGAAATAACTTGGTCATGGAGGAATCGTTTTGGACAGCTTCTTCAGCCGTACACCAGTACACTAAAAGCCTGCATCTATCAGAATCGTTGAGTAATTGGGGCTAGGATGTCGATGAAAAACGAAAGCATCCCCAGGACAAGGAAGTCCCACAGGTAACGTCACGATGACATCGGTTTCGCGAAAATCAGGGGCACCCCACCGTCCCCCTTCCATTCTCTGGTTCACTCTGCTTTGCTCCCTGTTAGGAGCATTGTGGTCATTAAACTTGTTCCCACAAGGTCCGATGACCTTCCGCATCCAAAGTACTGTAGTCTTGAATAGTAGTCGCTTGGATGTCCTCAATGAAATGTTAAACGATACCCACCCAGCATTACAGCATCCTGCTTGTGTATCGTTGCGAAAAGTTGCCACAAAGGAGTTAGCATCTGCTCATTCCGCTCAACCAGTCGCAACTAGGACTCAGGCCGATCTTCCCGATCTGCATCGCGTCACTTTGGAAAGCGAATGGAAACTTCGTCTCAGCACCGAAGAATTCAAAATGTGGCTTGCGACTTTGACGGAACCCTCGGCGAAGAAAATCGACAACACAGCTGCCGCTCGTGAACTGAGGTGGATCCATTACAAGCTCGACCTAGCCAATCGCTATCGATCCGCTGATGAGTTGCGACCTCACGACCCAAGTTCTTCGACCGTCCCGGCCCAAACGGTCGGCTTCACCAAACAAAGTAATTCGGTCCCCTCAGACTCGACTTTAGCGGTGGCCAACACAACTCCCAGTCCAACCATAAATGTTGCCTCTTTGCAGCAGCGAGCAGCCGCGTTGCAAAGTCAACTTCAGTCCGAGCGATTTCACTTAATGGGAACTGTGTCAGTTACCTCACTCTCGAAATGGTATCCATTCATTACCAAAGATCCCTTAATTGCTCCGATGGTCGGTTTGCTTTTGGGCGCCATGGCAGGTATCGGGTTAGCTTATTTGCTTCGTCGCAAACCCGCACACTCGTTTTCCACTTCAAACAACTACGAAACCACACTCCATGAACTTCAGATCCCTTTATTTCGTGTGGGGGCGAAACGTGAACTAACAGTCACCGCGAAACCCGAAACACGATCTAGCAATCATTTGCAGTGGTGGATCAGTGGTTGCGAGTGGTCATTGTTGTTTTGGGGAGCCTCGGCGGCGGTTCGATTTGCAATTGATGCGAATTGGCGAGATTTGAGTATTTCGCAACCTCTACTGGCACTCGCACGTCTCTTTACCAGCGTGTGATGTTAGTTTGTTACGAAAGATGAAAATTTAACGCAGTACAAAGTAAGGACACTTAAGAGCCACGAAACATTTTTCCGATTGAACTTCCAATCACTTCATCGAAATGCTTCGAAGGGCTTCGGACTATGTACGAGTCGTTTTACGGTTTCAATCGTCGGCCATTTTCTGCAGTACCTGATCTCAGTACCTTCTTTTCTTCTCGCAACGAAGAACAGATTCGGTCCACACTATCACGCGTATTGCGTCGAGCGGAAGGACCGGCTGTCATCTTCGGCGGAACGGGTTTCGGAAAAACGACAACCGCACTCCGCTTGGCACAAGATATCGCCAAAGATTTTCAGGTCGTATTCCTACAAGGCGCACAGCTGTGCAGTCGCCGTGCTTTATTGCAAAGCGTTTTGGCCAAACTCAAACTTTCGTACCGCGAGCAAGGCGAAGGCGAACTACGGCTCAGATTGTATGATCATCTGCAACCCCAAGCTCGTACCCCAGCATCCCCATTGGTGCTGATTGTGGATGAAGCAGACACATTACCTATTAAGCTACTGGAAGAACTTCGAGCCCTGAGCAATATCGTCATACAAGGTGACGCTCGGGTTCGAATTGTGCTTGTTGGTAGCATGCGGCTAGAACACTTACTTGCTAACCCCCAACTGGAAGCATTGAACCAGCGGTTAGCAGTGCGCTGCTACTTAACAGCTTGGAATTATGAAGAAGTTCAACAAGAAGTTCGCTTCCAAATTCAGACGGCTGGATCAAAAGTTGACAGCGTTTGTACCTCTGAGGCTATCGCTAGTGCCTATCGCGCCACGGAAGGCATTCCTCGTTTGGTTCATCAACTCATGGACCACGCGTTACTTCTTGGGTTCAATTATGGACAGAAACCAATTTCATCCTCTTTGATCGAAGAAGCTTGGGCTGACCTACAGCAACTTCCTTGCCCATGGTCTGAGAGTGGCAATCTTGTTCCCGCTACAAACTCAGCATCCATCGAGTTCGGCAGTTTAGATGATTCCGCCACGACGGACTCGGAAGATGAGTTCAATGCTTCGATCACCACAAGCGGTAACGATGTTCCAGAATTGTCCGTCGATCTTATCAAAGTTGCTGCCACCAACTCTTTCGTGGCCACAGCTGCAAGCACATCGATGAGCCCAAAGCCGACACCTTCGGTCGCACGCAATGTTTTTGGTGACGACTTCGAAGAAGAGATTCAAGTGGTCGGTCCCGCAATTCGAAACCATCTCAACGTAACTGATACGTTTGTAGCAGGACCTATCGGTACTGTTACCGAAAACGTCTTCTCGCAATGGACGGATTTGAACGAAGTGTTTCCCGACACACCGCTGGGATCGCAAACCGGCCACCCCATCTCCTCGATTTTCCCCGCCAGTGAAATCGAAGAAGAGTTGCAAGAAGCGATCGGTTCAATGAATTTTTCCTCTATATCGCAAGAGTTCAATATTCATCGCCTCAACGAGATCGGTGATGACGGAGAATTCGAAGAGCTATTTGGTGCGACCAATGACTTGAGCACGATCGGTGATGATCGCGATATCTTAATCGTTGAAGATGATGTCGATGCTAAAAAATTAACCAAAGACATCTCCGGTTCACGCTTCCAACAGTCTCAATCTCCCTCTCGACTTTTTAGTCAATTGAAACAGTTCTAATGCGGCACCATTTACTTTGCGGATGAACAACACCATGACCACAAGTATCTCCGATCGAATTGCCAATGTGCAAGGTTCCCTGAACCATCGATCGGAGTTTGGGGCAAGTGATGTTGACAACGCATTGAATGGTCCATCTTCTCATGAACCTATCGATAGTCGACTGGACACCGGGCTCTGTCAACTTCTTTATACTCACCGCAAGATTGGCGAAGCAACTGTCGTTGGCACAACCCGCTTAGATGCGTGGACCCAACAATCGCAAGCGACCTTTTTGCGTTTTGGCGAAATGCTCACTTTGAGCTTAGAATTGCCCAAGTCGCTTACTATCATTCCCTGGAAAATCATTGGTAAGGTTTCTGATACCTCTGTTCTCTCTCTCGATGCTCAAGAGTTCCGACTTGATCCTACCCTGATCAGTCGTTTACTCCGGGAATTGCCTATCTGGAAAAAGCAAAGTCCTCTGATACTTGTTGAACTTGGACGAATCAATTCGGACCTCGCGCGCTCTCTGACTTCGTGGTGCGACGTCACGGTAGTGCTCAGTCACGGAACTCTACCGTCCCGAACGCAAGACTTGCGGGCCATTCGAGCTTGGCGTGAGACCGGTCATCCTCTGAATGCAGCCGTCCACGTTGCCTAAAGATCGCAAGAATCATTGGCAATTTCACTTGCTGCGGCGAACTTCTTGCACCACAGCTAGATGGAAAATACGAGCTGATGGCAAATTCTCTCGGCGGCATCTATAATCTTGGTGTGCGGCAAATGTGACCATCCAGCTTGGCCGCGAGGCGGCATCGCGTTCTTTCTGCTCTGCTTAGCATTAGGGGAGTGCAGAAGCTCGCTTTCTGATTGAATCTTCGTTGGCCCTTCATTCTGATAGCGACAAATTGCTTATGGTTCCAGAACACATGGGCCCGTACAAGATCGAGAAACTCATTGGCCAAGGTGGAATGGGAAGTGTTTATAAGGCGCACCATTCAAAGTCAGGTTTGCCGGTAGCCATTAAAGTTATCTCGAATTCTATTGCCGATGAGTCACGTTTTCGGAGACGATTTCAGGTTGAAATTGAAACGTTAAAACGCCTCAAACATCCAAACATCGTTCAGTTGATTGGTTATGGCGAAGAAGGTGGTAGTCTTTTCTATTCAATGGAGTATGTCGACGGTGAATCGCTTCACGATTGCCTGCGCCGAAATGGTCCCATTCCTTGGGATGATGTTTTGAAATTTGGTATAGATATTTGCTCCGCTCTTAAACACGCGCACGACTTTGGGATTATCCATCGTGATCTCAAACCGGCGAATCTATTGATCAATCAAGAGGGAACGGTAAAGCTCGTTGACTTTGGAATTGCTAAATTGTTCGGAGCTGCGGAAATGACAATGGCAGGATCCATTGTTGGAACTGCGGACTTCATGGCACCAGAGCAAGCGGATGGAAAAACGGCAACTACCCGCAGCGATCTCTACAGCTTAGGTAGTGTCCTATATGCAGCGCTCACTGGACGAGCACCTTTTGCGGGTAAGTCCGTCCCTGAAACACTTTACGCGTTAAAATTCACCGACCCGATTCCGCTGAGACGAATCGCCAAAGATACTCCCTTGGAATTTGCAGAGCTAATCGAGCAACTCTTGGCCAAAGACGCAGCGTCTCGTCCTCCCACCGCCCTGGTGGTCAACAATCGCATGAAAGCTATGCAACAAGGACTGAAGAAGCGAACCGAGACAATTGAAATAGACCAAGTTGGTACGCGGGAAACACACACCAGCTTGGACCTAAATGAATTCCAAGAGCGTCTGATCGATTTACCGACAGGCACTTCGGATCGGCTTACGATTGAAGCTCGTGATCTTCCCAAAAATCCGGTGACCGATCCCACGCTTTTGGCTCGACCTCAAACGGTTTCAACTGCTGATGTCGACCCAAGCCGAGAATTTGTTGTCTCTCAGGCCGCCTCTGCCCCACCAACACTTGTAACGGGAGGCGGAACTCACTTCACGACCGTTGAAGGGGATGCAGCCGTTGCATCCTCTTTTTCTGATTACCACAGTTCCCCCAACCATACAACTCAACTTGTATCGATTGGCGCGATCGTGATTGCACTCATCACTTGCATCGCAGCAGTCTGGTATCTCACTCGTCCTCCTTCCGCGGACGATCTGTATGCCACGTTTGCAGCTGCCCTGGAAACCAAAAACGTCGACATCCTTTCCTCCCACTATGATACGCTTCTAGAATTTCAAGAGAGCTTTCCGCAGGATGAGAGATTGGATGTTGTTCGTGGAGCCATAGAAGAAGTCGAAGCGTCTAGAAAACTACGTACCCTTGTACGCAAAAGCCGACGCGAAAGCACTGCAGTTGCCAACTCCATGATGGAAGCATCAATCGTCGATGCAATTCAGCTTGCCGAAGTAGAACCTGAAAAAGCATTACGGCAACTGCATGCAATCCATGCCGTCTATGGCAACAAGTCAGACTTGTCACCTTCACAACAAGAATTGCTGGAGGTCGTAAACCGCAAACGAGCCCAACTGAGCAAGAGCATTTTGGACAGCAATACGGATGCCAAGAAAGAGTTGAACGACTTAATGGATTGGGGCCTGGCTAATCTAAAGGGAGAGACTTTAACCAGTTTCTTGAATGGCGTAGTTGAGCTTTACTCTGAAAAATCTTGGGCGGAAGCTGAAGTAAAACGCGCTCAAGCAGCCCTTAGTTCCCCGCTGCCTTAGGTGGCTGTGGGGTCGGTTGAGTTGCACTCGCCGTTGTCGCTGCGCCACTGTTGCTCTCACTTGTCGCTTCAGCAGTGGTGACTGGATTGGCCTGCCCTGATTCTGAGGTTGCTTCGCGAGAGTATACCCACTCCGCATCATAGGCAACGATTGCGTTTTCATCGGGACGGAGTTCGCCATTGGTTAACGGACGCCTAGCTCTGGCTCGATTTTGGGCTATTTTTGCAGCGTCTTCCACAGTTCCGCGGCGGAATGGCCCGACCCCCAATACCCAAGTATCCAGAGCAGTACTCTCCGCCTGTACCAAACCGCTCTGCCACACCGGCTCCAAGGTTTTTCGATCATAGGCGAATACTGCCAACTTTGCTGCTGCCGATTTGTGATCTTTCTTTGCCAACGCTATCTCCGGAATCGAAGGCATTGGAGGAGCGTTAGGAAGCACCGAAGCAGCGCGGCTCAAGAAACTATTTTCTGGGACACCATAAATGATCATTTGCCCGTCCGTACCTAAAGCTCCCAACCGAGCTTCAGCAACCACATCGGCTTCGTCTTTTGTTGCTACAAGTTGACATCCAGCCGCAATCATCTGTTGCCGCATCGCACTGATCACATAATCGGTGTTGATCAGTTGTTGAGGATTTCGATTCGGAACAATATAAGTTGTGTCAAGGAACACCTTGCTGCCTGCCAAAGCAGTAAAGTCAAAGTCAGATACCGTTCGATCGACTGCGTCAGACATCAACAACTGCTCTGTCGCTACGTTGCCCTTAGTCGAACTGCATGCTACGAACCACGAACTCAATACAATAAGCATCATCAATTCGAAGAATTGAATGAAACATTTTGGAATTTTGGTTGGTCGCAGATTCGTCATGGTTCGCACACCTTACTGACAGGAAAGTTTCTATAGGCTTCCTGCATTCTTGATCAGGTAGGGTTGCCCATCACGCCAATACCGTTTCGTTATATCCAATGATGCTGCATGCAATAGCCCATTGGAAGCTAAACAACTCGTACGCGCCATCGGCAATACTGCGCCTTCACAGTCCGTCACAATACCACCTGCTTCCTCAACGAATAATCGACCTGCGGCAAAATCCCACGGATGAAGCTGGTATTCGAAATAAGCGCCATATCGTCCAAGCCCAACTTGGCAGAGATCAAGGGAAGCGGTGCCGAATCGTCGTACGCCATGTATGTTCTGGCGAAAGAAATCGCGAATGGCCGTTAATGTTGCCTCCATCATGATTCCACGATCATAATAGAAACCGATCCCAATCATCGTTTTTTCAAGAGTGGGCTCATCGGAGACTTTCGCTTTTTTGTTGCGATACCAGGCACCCTGGTCTCGAACAGTGAAAAACCAGTCCGAGGTGACCGGATTAACGATCACACCAACCTGTGCCACACCTTGAAAATAATAACCAATGGAAACAGCAAAATGAGGAATCTGATGAGCAAAGTTATTGGTGCCGTCTAGGGGATCGACTACCCAAAGATGCTCGGAATTCACATCGGCTTCATGCCCTTCTTCACCCAGAATCGCGTGAGTCGGAAAATGTTTCCGAACAATTTCCGCAATACAATGTTCCGCGTTCACATCCGCATCCGTTACCAGATTGTAAGACTCTTTCGTGCGAATCGTTGTTCCCTTAACGAAATAGTCCGCCACAATTTTTCCCGCTTCGAATGCAGCCTCCACGGCAACAGCTAACTGTGGATGACTCAACGATGGTGGTACATCAGGATCGCGAAATGTGAGGCTATTCATAAAGGCGAGTTTCTACAATGGGGATTCCGTGGTATGGATAACTGGAATCATCTAACGAATTCCCTTCGAGGTTGCAATAGAAATGCCCCGCTCGCCACTTATCCCCTTATCTGCGAAATCTCTTTATAAATCGCAAATCGGTACTGCGGCAAACAGACAATCATGCTAACCAGAAGCTTGCACAACTAGGTACATTTTCGAACTTACGAAATGCTTGCATTGGAATTGTCTCGCTATGGAACAGACCATCGCAAAAATAGCTAGCACATGGTTGGTTCGTGCTGGTGTTCCCACACTGGCTTTAGCAGGCATTGCCACGTACTACTCCAATGTTTCTAACGAGTCACAAGCCCCTTCTGACCGGACACCCGTTGTGGCTGAGGCGACGCCCGATACGCCCGTTTCCCAAACGCCCCCAATCGGTTTGCCAGCAAATCAACCCGCTATGGCAAAGTCGATTGAGAATGTCGCTCCCGAAACTTTATCACCAGAAACAACGCCCGAAAAACCCCAAGCGTTATCGCAACTTCGTGAACTACCGCAGGGAGTCAAACTCATCCGCGTCTTTTACGCCACGGATCGTAACTCAGCCGATCTGCGATCTCAAATACCTTGGTTAAGCGGTGTACTACCGATGTGCTTAGCGATTGCGGCGACCTTTGGAGTTGTAGGACTTGGTCCTTCGTTAACTCGCAAATATTGGCCGTTAATTGCTATTGGCGGTGTGGTCGTGATCAGTTTTTTGGGCCATTCCGTCTGGATCCGTACTTCGACACTATTCAAGATGTCAAACCGATACGGGCTCGTCTTCGGGACAGAAAGATATCAACCCAAAGGGAAGCAGTACCCTTTGCATGTAGGCTACTGCGATGTGACGATCCCACCTAACCATCAAAAAGGACGTCTCGAATCGCCCAGTTGGATTCAGATGGAATGGAAGCAGGATGAACGAAAACATGTGATCCTGCAGACTATTGAACCAGAACAAGAAAATGCGTACTTCAAGAACCTTTCTTCACGTCTTGCTGACTCCGCCAAAAACGAAGTGCTCGTGTTCATTCACGGATATAATGTTCCATTCTCAGATGCTGTCCGTCGAACAGCACAACTTTATCATGACCTCGAATTCCCTGGCGTTCCAATCTGCTATAGCTGGCCAAGCGCTGGCATGATCACTGGCTACAATCGTGATGAAGCCTCAGTAGGCTGGACGGTCGCTCATCTGGAACAATTCTTAGCGGACATTCACCATCGTTCAGGTGCAAAAAAGATTCATTTAATCGCGCACAGCATGGGGAATCGAGCCCTTGTAGGAGCCCTAGAGCGGCTAGTACTCCGCGATAAAAGTGCCAATGAATATATCGGCCAAGTTGTGATGGCAGCCCCGGATATCGACAGTGGCGAGCTAGCCAACCGATTCATACCAACCATTATTCCCAACGTTGAACGCCTAACTCTTTATACCTCGCAAAACGACAGAGCCCTTTTGGCCTCTGCCACCTTACATGGTGCTACCCGAGCAGGATATCAGCCCGCTAGCGAACTATTGTTTCCGGGTGTTGAGACCATTGATGTATCGTCGATAGACACGGGATTGCTCGGCCACTCCTACTATGGCGAACACCCTGATCTGATAAAGGATCTACAAGCATTGGTTGAATTAAATCAACCTGCCAAACTACGAAATTGGCTATCGCCCATAGCAGTGCGTGACGACGAAGGCTATTGGGTCTTTACACAAAAAAGGGTTGCAACCCAGCCCGTGGATTCGCAACCCTTACAGAGAAAATAAGCCCCGCTACTTGCCAACACTCAGCTTTGGATAACTTCCTAAGTGATTACTTGTTGCCGTAGGCTTCTACAAAGACCTTCAACTGTTCTTGAGCAACTGCATTCTTCTCAGCAACCTGATCAAATTCTGATTGTAACTTGGACATATTCGCTTCGACTTCTTTCAGAGCAGCGTCTTGTTGCCCCTTCGCTGAATTCATATCGTCCATTTGCTTCTTAAGTGCCTCCATTTGTTGCTGTAGTGAGGCAAGTGCATTGGCCATCTCTGTTACCTTCACCATTGAGGCATCGCGTTGAGACTTAACCTCAGCCGCAACTTTTTCAGCTGCAGCGGTTTGTTGTGCTAACTGAGCAGCTTCAGCTTTCAATTTGGCAGCAGTGTTTTCAAAGTTGGCCAAATCGGCGGTGGCTTTTTCTAACTGCGCTTTAGCGGACGCTAACTTCGCTTGAGCGGCTTCATGAGCTTGTTGTGCCTTGGTGCGCTGTTCGACCAAGGGAGGCAAAGCGGCCTTCAAAGTATCGACAGCCTTTGCAGCCGCGACCCGTTTGGCTTCTTGATTCTTCATTTCTTCTTGCAACGGGGCAACCTTAGCGGACAGCGCATCCAATTCCGGCTTAACCTTTGCGATCTCCGCTTCGGTTTCGGAAACCTTTTGATTGGCAGGCGTAATGAGACCTTGCAATGTTGTTTTGGCCGTTTCGTCCGTAGCGGCGGCAAGCTTTGTGTTCATATCGGTTTGGACCATTTTGGACGTAGCCAAAACAGTATCCAGGTTTTGCATTTGTTGCGTCTTGGCCGCAACCATTTCCATCAATGGCTTGTACTCGGCCTGGGCTTTGGCTAAAGCATCCGCCGCCGCTTTCATTGCGGCATCTTGAGCGGCCAATTCGGTTTCCATTGCGGTAACTTTGGTTGCCACATCTTGATAGCTGGCTGCAAGCGGCGCAGCTTCCGCAGAAACTGCATCAAATTGAGCTTGGCGTTGCTGAGCCACTACGTTCAGCGGCAATGGATTGGCAGCCAACAAGTTGACCTTAGTCGGATCGTCGACAGACCAAACGGTGACATTACCATTCCAGTCACCACCAACAACGCGTGGCGGATCTGCTGTGATTCCCACTTCCAACACGACTTCGGACATCGCAGGCATGTTCTTAATGGCATCGCCGTTTGGATTCCAAACTTTGACGAGCCGATCGCGACCACCAGAAACCATGTTCCCATTTTGGGCAAAGGCTAAAGAAGTTGCTCCGCCACCATGAGCATTAATTTGTTTGATTTGCTTTCCTTCGTTCATTTCCCACAAACGAATCGTTCCATCCAAGCTCGCACTGGCCAATACATTCCCATCGGGACGCCAAGCCAGCTGACGAATCTCGCCGCGATGCCCCAATAGATCCATGTAAAGTCGCCCTGTGTCGGCTTCCCATACAATCAAACCATTGCTGCGGTCTGCTGAAGCGAGCAACACACCATCGGGACTGAAGCGAACCGCATAAATCCAGTCAGTATGTTTTTTGACTTCCCACATTAACTCACCGGTGGTGGTCGAGTAAACGCGGACCATTTTCTGGGGACCGGCCACAGCGATCTTGGTGTTATCTTCACTGAGGTCCGCTGAAAGCACGATGTCTAATTCATCGCCAACTTTCGCCACCCGTTGCCCCGATTTGACATCGAACAGAATAGCACAGCCACTGTGGCTATGGCGTCCACCACCCACCAAAACTAACCGACCATCACGGCTAAATGAGATGGATTGAGGTTCACCTTCTGGGAATGGAAGTACCCCCAGAAGTTCACCAGTTTCGCTATGGTAAAGGGAAACTTGTTTTTGGCCGCCAACTGCAATAAGCGGAGACCAGGGGCTAGCGGCCAATGCAGAAATTGCAGCAGCCCGCGAGCTTGGCACAACGGGTTGCAATAACAGGTTTTGTGGCATTGGAAGTTCACCCTCAGGTTTCCCTAAGGAGAAAGTTGCCACTGCTGCATTATTCATTTTCTTTTTGGCTGTAGACCCGGAGTTCTCTAGCATCCCACCTTGAATCCAAGCCTTCAAAAGATTGAGTTTGGGTTCAGCAATCTTTTCTTGGTTCGGTGGCATATACGGCTGACCAACATGGGCCGTCAATTCCCACAACCGTGAGCTATCCAAGTCACCTTCAACAACGATCTCGCCACCCGAACCACCTTCCATCGTCGCCGCGAAGGTATCCAGAGCCAAGCCACCTTTTTTATCGTTTGCATTGTGGCATGACAAACAATGCTCCCGAAAAATCGGCTTGATATGGTCTTCGAACGTTATTTTGGCAGGTGCTTCTTGTCCCACGGCTCCACTTGGTAAGCCGATAGAAATGGCAACCAAACTGAAAGCTAATGCGAAACGTTTCATAATTCTGATACTTCGAATGATCTTAGTGATTGAAAATGAACTCACGACTGTTGAGCACTACCCAAAACACATCTTCTAGTCCTTGAATTTCATTTGGGGCAGCTGCTACCAACTTGCCTAAATCTTCCACTTCTTTGGCGGTAGGCTTTCTCGATAGACAACGAACGAAGAGTCGTTCAATAATCTGATTCTGATCTAAACCTTCTTTTTTCAATTGCTGAATCAGCTGACCTTGTTGAATTTTTCCGTTAGTTGCATCACCGTTAATCAGGTGCAACGCCTGGGAAAGCGAAGGATCGGTCGATGCCTCACAAGCACAAACTGTGGCACGTTGCGCTCGTCCGAAAGTATTCAAAAAATACGTCGAAGTAGCGCCGTTGGCAATTTGAACGGCTCGTGCTCCTAAAGGTAGACCGCGGAACTTATCTTGCTTGAGAGTTACTTGACTTATGCAATCCAAGACCTGTTCAGCTGGAATGCGACGAGCCAATGAATGTGAGAAGTTACGTTCGTCTTGTTTGTTAGTATCATTGGGCAAGGTGCTGCGTTGATACGCTTTCGAGTTACAAATATCGCGAACCAATTGTTTAAAGTCGTATTTGTATTCGACTAATTTCTTGCCCAATAAATCCAGGAGTTCTGGGTTGCTAGCTGGGTTACTAACGCGAAAATCATCCACTGGTTCAACAATTCCTACGCCCATGAAGTGCGCCCAAACTCGGTTGGCCACACTCGTTGCAAAGAAGGGATTTTCAGCGCTGGTCAACCATTCTGCTAACACCACGCGTCGATCACGACCTTGAAGATCGGCAACTCCCCCACCTAGGAACTTAGGGTCCATACGTCGCCCACCCACGGGATGTGCGACCTCACCACCACCGGAATTAAAGACTATGATTTCACGATAGTCTTCACCTTGTTTACGACCGATCTGAGAGAAGAACGCTGCGAACCCGTAGTAATCATCCATGGTCCAGCGATCAAATGGATGGTTATGGCATTGAGCACATTGGGTTCGAATTCCCATAAAGACTTGTGCCACGTTTTCGGATACTTTCAATGTGTCGCGCTCGATCTGGTAATAGTTGGTGGCTGGAGTATCAAATACACCACCGCTGCTACCGAGCAAATCACGGACGATCTGGTCCAATGGGACATTGTTTGCAATTTGATTGGTCAACCAACTGCTGTAAAGAAATGCGCTCTTCTCGCTTACTTCGTTGGTGGTCTTGATCATCAAAAGCTCAGCCCATTTCATCGCCCATATTTCGCTGAACTCTTTTCGTTCCAACAAGCGATCAATCAACTTGGCTCGCTTATCGGCGGATGTGTCAGCCACAAACTCGTTATACTCGACTTCCGTGGGCAACTTCCCGGTGATATCGATCGTTGACCGGCGCAGAAACTCTTCATCGCTGCAAAGCTCACTTGGCACCACTCGCAACTTTTCCAACTTCTTGGCAACAAGTTCATCGATGTAGTTACCAGCAATTTGCGGCGCACTGTATTGAAGTCCAGCCGGTAGTGCCAAAATCTGAGAACCAACAGTGTGTGTATCAAATCGAGCCATCACAAATGCCTCGCCACGCACGCCTCCGGTCACATTTCCGGCTGCATCGATCGCGGCAGAACGCTCATTGTTGGTAAAGAATGCCGCTAAATCAGTGACATCACGTTTTGAACCGTCGCTGTAGGTTGCCACGGCAACCATTCGTTGCTTGGCACCTTCACCTTCAAGCACAGCTTGTTTGGGATAGAGTTCCAAATTCGTCACAGTTGGCGGTGCAGTGGGGTCTACGACGGCTCCAGCCTCCAACCAAGTCAACATCGTTCGATAATACTTGCTATCGATCTCCATCTTCTTTCCGCCGGTATGTTGAACACCACCGCTGGCTTTAAGAAGCATCAAACTGTCTGCTGGAACAGCCAAATTAATTCGACGAATACCGATTTCGCGAGTGATGCGATCATAGTCTCCGACAGGATCAAAACCAAAAAGACTTAGGCGAAAACCATCTTTGCCTCGAGCAGCCCCATGGCACGAACCGGTGTTACATCCCGTACGTGTGAGCACTGGCATCACATCCAAATGGAAACTGATATCGCGTTTGGCAGTTGCTTCTGCCACTGCTACTTTTGTTTGTGCGGTCAGGCCATTCCAAGTTGCAGTCAGTGTTGTTTCGCCATCAGCTGTCGGCAACAACTTTGCTCCATCCCATGATGCAATAGCGGGGTTCGCTAACACCCATTGTGCTTCGGTTGAAATATCCTTCGTGATTCCGTCGGAACGAGTTGCAACAACAATTACACCCTGAAAGGCCGCGGAAGTTTTAAGCAAAATATCTTGGGGATAGACATCCACCTTTTCCCACTTCGCTTCTTGTGCTCGAAGGCTTGGCGATGCCAGGAGCAAACAGCCAACAAACAAACTCATTAGCTGCGAAAAGGAAATTCTTCGGGCAATATCATGCGACATAAAAACTCGATCCTACCAAAATCTTTCGACAAATCTTGTATTGTTAACTGGCTCAGCTGTTACCTCGCATTTTTATAATGCGAAAATCCCAACTGATGAGTGTGCGAAGAACTGTGAGCCTAATGTCAGGCGACAAATCGGTTATCAATTCTTGCGCAGTTATGGTTTCTTTTCGCCTTCTGCAGGTGTTCCACCTTCGGCTGGCTTACCACCGCGGGCAGCCTCTCGTTGCTGACGCAAAATCTCCAAGCGACTCAAGGCCTTCGGAGGCGTTGGAGTTGGCATTGGTGCAGGCGCAGCAGCTGGCATCGGCGGAGGTGGAGGCGGGGTGGTTGGAGCAGGCAATGGAACGTCGATTTGAAATTCGCCCGTGCCTTGTGTTTGAACGATGACGCCTGTAGGACGTGTGATGGTTGCTTGGCATACCAAGGAGGCGAATTTACCGGCTCGGGCTTCTTTAGCAACCGAAACAGGGAAGCTGATTGCCGTTGCATCAGCGGCGACTTTAACCTTCGGTGCAGATGAAGTCGCACCAGCTGGCAAGCCCAGTAGCTCGATTTCAACTTCGCCTTCTGGTGGTCTCTTTGTTTCGAGACCAACAATTACCTCTGCATTGGCGCCTTGTTCAACCACTTGTTTGGTGAATACGAAATTAAAGTAAGGCTCTGCAACTTCCAAGTTGACGTACTCGGACGATATCACCGCTCGCTCGTTGCCAACCGTTGCATAGGCCAGAACAGCGATGGGCCAAGTACCTACAGCGCCGCTACTATTGCAAGTCAACGGAATTGTGGCTTCCGTTTGGTCGCCATTGATTACAACCGAACCTGAAGCAGCCACACCGCCCGGAGCATAAAGAAGTTGAAGCGCGATAGGCTCTTTAAACTCACCTTCGCGAACTGCTTTGACAACCAAGCCCATTTGTCCATTCTTTACCAATGGCACTTGAGGCTGAACCACTTGAATGTCGTAGGGGATTTCTTTGGTAACGGCGACAGCGAGTCGCTTTGCATTATGGCCCCAGACATCGATATTATTCTGACCGCGCACCATCATCGTCCGCTGATCAAGATGACCTTCGATAGCCGGTTGCCCGTTGGTTGGCTTGGCAACCAAATCTGCCAAAGTACCTTGGACGGCCGCGTCGGGGGTTGCACGAATCATCATCGGAACTGTGCCAAATGCAGCAGGCACGCTTAAGGCATCCAATGTCATACCGGCTGGCGCATCTTTCAATTCCACACTCAAATCACCACCGAAATTGGCTCGATTCGCATTAAGCATGACCGCCATGCGCCGCCCACGTGGGACAGATATAATGGTCGGAATGTACTGCTCGAGTTCAGCGATGCCCAAATTGAGCGACGCAACAACTGGCTTGATTTCAACACGGTAGGCATGGAAAGGCCCACCACCTCGCAAATGATCACGGACTGCCACACGATACACGCCATCAGCAGGAACCCGAAATTGCAGATAGCTGTCTGGTCCACCTGAGTCGTCGTTGGACGCTACCGCTTGGCCGGCTGCATTGTAGATTTCCAATACACTATCCAATGGCGATCGAAGTATCTTTCGAGCATAGACATTGATGTCGAAAACCTGATCTTTGGTGGCGGAAAAAGTATACCAATCGACATCGCCTTTGGTTTGAACAATTCCGTTGAAGGCAACAGGTGCCGCACTAGGAGCAACCGCAGCAGGATCTTCGTTTGGCTCTTGCTCCGTGATATTCGGAAGAGCCTGAACACGAAAGATATTTGGGCTCGCGGCAATCATGTCACCTTTCTTGGCGAACACCGCAAACTTTGGATCTTCAACGGCAGGCAATGTAATGGTCTCTTGCCATTGTTCGCCTGTTGCATCAATCCAGGTCACATTTAACGCTTCCCCAGGTGCTCCTCCAGACGGTATCACCGCTAATGGGCGAGGGAAGGAACCAACATGTAAACGATATTGGCAATTCCCATTGCCGCCATAAGAACTCTCGCGAACTTCAACGATGTACTTACCTGCCTCTGGAGCAACGATCGAGCAGATACCATCTTGCTGCAATAGCGGGTTGTCATCACTACGGGCCAATTCAAATCGTTTCGAATCGAGGATGGCGATGAAAGGATCAAAGAACTCGGTTCCAAGACGAATACCTTCCAGTTCCACAGCCAATTTCTGACCTGCGGCCAATTCAATTTCGAAATAATCGACATCTTCGTTTTGAACGACCCCGGTAACCGTCGAGTTCACGGCTACGACTTGAGGTTTTTCGAACAAACTATTTGGTTCAACCTCTTCGACCTGGGGGAATTGTCCAACACCGAACATTCGCAAGTTACTGATACCAGTTTCAGATACGAGCCTAAACGCGTGCACTCCGTTGGGATATTCGGCTGGCACACGCAAAGTGGCTTTTACCGATGCATCATCAACTACTTCGAACTTAACCACCTCGATACCAGGCTCGTAAAACAACAACTGCTTGGCGTCGGTGAGACGTGCACCACGAATGACAACAGTGTTTTCAGCGCCGCGTTGTAAACCTGGCGGTTCAACTCGACTCACCACGGGCTTGGTCGCAAAGACCGTCGCGGGAGAAAGAATCAAAAGGAGGATAAAGCAGGCGAGAGACGAACCGTGTAGACGCCGATGGCTCGGGTTCATAGCTTTTTCAATCCGAAGTACTGCATTAAACAAACTAGTAGCCCATTCAAAAAAATGAGCCTTTAACAACAGCCTGCCGAAGGTGCCTTCAACAGGCTGTTATCATCAAATTCCAATCATCCGTTTCAAATCACCGTCCAATTACTCATCCCGACTCAACGGGCTGAGTTCAGGAAATCAGCTTAAGTGGCTTAAGCCAAGATACCGTCGATGACCTTACCACCGTCCACGATTTCGATTGGACGATCGCCGGGTGCCATCAGTTCTTTGTCTGCGACAATACCAAGCAAGCGATACATGGTGGTTGCCAAGTCTTCTGGTCCAACTGGATCCATATCAGGTTCGGACGCAGTTGGATCGGATGTGCCGTATGCCAAACCACGCTTTACACCACCGCCAGCAAGCATAACGCTGAATACTTTCGGCCAGTGGTCACGACCAGCGTCCTTGTTGATCTTTGGAGTACGTCCGAATTCGCTGGAAACCATGATCAACGTACGATCCAACAAGCCACGTTGTTCCAAATCGGTGATCAGGGTATGCAGTGCCTGATCTAGAGCGGGCATTTGATTTCGCATACCGCCTGCGATTTGGTTGTGCATGTCCCAACCGCCGTAGGTCAATGTCACAAGGCGAACCCCTGCTTCCACCAAACGACGAGCCATCAACAACCGTTGACCGGCTGTGTTCCGTCCGTATTGATCACGCAACGCGGCTGGTTCGGCTTCAATATTGAACGCTTCGCGAGCCTTTTCTGAACTGATCAAGCTGTAGGCTCGTTCGTAGAAAGTATCCAAGGCGGCAACGTTATCAGACTGTTGCTTGGCTTTGAAATATTCGTTAACCGCATCCAGAGCCGAACGCCGACGAGCAAATCGATCGGCATCAACACCACCGCTCAAATTAAGATCCATAACGCGGAAGCCGTTGTTAGCAGGATCTGCACCTAAGCTGAAAGGTCCGTAGGAAGAACTCAGATAGCCGCTGCCAGCGAATTCATTGGGGACGTTGGGAATGCAAACGTAAGGAGGCAAGTTGTTGCGTGGGCCGTATTCGTGACTGATCACGCTACCAAAACTTGGATAGATCAAAGCGGGGCTTGGCTTATAGCCCGTAAACATGTTGTGTGTACCACGTTCGTGAGCCGCTTCACCGTGGGTCATCGACCGAATCACGGTCATCTTGTCAGCGATACTGGCCAACTTAGGAACCGTCGCGCTGAAAATGTCGCCCGTGTTCGTTTTTACCACCCCCATTTCACCGCGGAATTCCAAAGGGCTGTAGGGCTTCGGGTCAAACGACTCTTGATGAGCCATTCCACCAGGCAAAAAGATATGAATGACGCTATCCGCTTTAGCTTCGACAAAGTCATAGCTCTTTTGATCTGCTCGAAGATCTCGCAGACGCAACAGATCGCCTAAAGATAGCCCCAAACCACCAATGGCACCAACGGTCAAAAATCCACGTCGGCTAAACATGTTTCCAGGACATCGCATCGCTTGCTAAACTCCCTAAATATTCCTAATGATGGAACCTTCCATCATTTCGGTAACGCAATCATCTCGGTATCGCAATGGTCAATAGCCATCATTACATGGCACTGTTTTGTAGGATTGGCCCCGATCTTGTCGAGTTAACGATCGATCAGCTTGGCCAAAAATGAACCTCAGTCGTGGGCGATCCATTACAAGTGTTTGTGTCGCTTAGCTCTTTCGCGGCTGATTTGGAACCGCTTATTCCGAAACCAACGCAGGCGCACAAAGCAACAACACTTTCAAATGGGATCTCATTCAACCATTATTATGTATCTGTCCACTGAAAAACGCCAGCGTCTATCGGTGGGGTCGATCCATACATCACATT
>JBILTA010000757.1:0-2781 GCA_044371785.1 Pirellulaceae bacterium
AAAGCCAACCGCTCCACAACCCAAACCTGCCAAACCCGAACAGCCTAAACCTCAGCCGGCGAAAGTCGAGTTGCCTAAAGTCGAACCCACCAAACCAGTTCCACCTAAGCCCGAATTAACGAAGCCGGAACCACAAAAATCCCAACCGCCCAAAACGGAATTACCCAAACCCGCGCCACCCAAAACGGAACCTACCAAACCTGCGCCCATTCAACAGGCGCCCATTCAACCTGCGCCCATCCATCAGGCGCCCACTCAACAGGCGCCCATCCAACAGGCTCTGTCAAAACCCGAACCTGCCAAGGTTGAACCCACAAAAACAGAAGTGAGCAAGCCAGAGCCAACTCCTGCGCCTGCTGTTGAGGAAAAAGCAGCTCCCAAACCAGCCGCTCAACCTGCAGCCTCAGTCCCCCCACCGGCTCCAACTGCACTGGCTCAACCTACTGTGCCTCAACCTGCAGTGGCTCAACCTGCAGTGCCTACCGAACCACCCGCGCCCCGCGCTCCCAAAGCTGAGCTACCAGCCAGCCCACCAAAAACCGAACCGGTAAAGCCACCTCAGCAAACAACAGAACCAGCCAAAAAGAAAACAAGCAAGAAAAAATCGACAGGCACGGGTGAAAAGAAAAAGAAGAAGAGCTCTAAAGCCCGCCCCGCTTGGATCATGCCTACGATCGCTGTCGGCAGCTTGCTCTTCATGGCGATCGTCCTGGTTATCTTGACTCAATTCACTGGCAATAACCCTGCCGAAAAACCATCTCCACCAACCATCGCAGCCAATACTCCCGACAATGCAACAGAATCAAGCGAATCGGGAACAACCACTAAACCTGCACCACGTGATGCAGTTCATGACAAGTTCACCGTCATTAGCGATGACAAAACACTTCCCTGGGCACCACCCACTTCAGGAGATCCCTTTTCACTGGAAATGCTCCCTCCCGAAGCTCAAGTATGGATGTATTGGAAGCCAGCCAAGTTTGCTCAAGATCCACAAGGCGCGCAACTGCTTTCGGTCCTTGAAGCCGACTCCGCACCTGGCACTGAGTATTTGACATCACGCGCAGGGACCACTCTCGACAATCTCAACGATGTTTTGATTGCCTTCTACCCGGGGAAAGAAGGTAAGCCCGAGATTGCCATTCGTTTTACGCTCAATACCGAATTACCTTTAACGGAACTAAAAGCCAAATGGGGCAATGTCCAAGAAGCTAAATCGGGTAAAAGCACTATCTTTACTAACGATCGCAGCGAAGCCTACTTCATCACATTGGACGCGTTAGCCAGCGATCAGAAGGTCAAGACATTTACCGTCGGACCGCAAAAACGTATCGACGAGTTAGTTGCACTCGACGGTGGCCTGCCACCGCTGCGACGACAGCTTGAGCAACTCCATCGCAGAACAGACGCTAACGCTGATCTAACAATCCTCTTCGCTCCAGGCTTCTTGTTTACGGATGGACGTCAAATCTTATCAACATCCGTACCCGCTTTACGCGAACCACTCGCTCAAATCTTAGCCACCGATATGCAAGCTGGCATGCTGACTACTACTCTAAAGCCTAACTGGTATGTCGAAGTGCGTTTAGTTGGTAATGCCGATCAAGATGCATCACGCATCGCCACGGACCTCAATCAACGCTTCACTAATTTGCCTGATGAAATCGAATCGCGCACGATTGCAGGTACCTTTGACTCAAGCTGGGGTAAACTCTCATTGCGATATCCACAAATGTTGCGCGAGCTATTGAAACACTTGCGGGTTAATGTGGAAGATGGTCAAGCGATCGCCAACTTCTACTTGCCCAAGGTGGCTGCACCTAACTTAATCGTTGCGAGTTGGTTAGCCGCCCATAGTGATTCAGCCAAAACCTTGGTCGCTAACAACAACGAACCCACCGATCAACCGACAATAACTCCTGATCAATTCCTGGATCGCCCGATTAAGCTTGCCTTCGATCAAGAGTCATTAGAGATTGCCTTACAATCAATAGCGGAAGCAACAGCTGATGGACTGCCTGCCAGCCAACCCAAACTGGCTATGGAACTGGACTACTCTTCGATGGAGAAAGATGGCATCACACAAAACCAGCAAATCAGACAATTCATGCACAATGGCAAACCATTGCGTGAAGTATTGACTGAATTAGTAAAGCGAGCTAACCCAACGCCTGGCATTCAGGACACCACTTCAGCTGAAATGAAATTCGTGTGGATTTTGGTCGATGCGGCAGACAAGCCCGGTGGTAAGAAAGTTCTTCTTACCACACGAGCTTATGTGGCCGACAAGAAATTGACCTTGAGCAAAGAGTTTGCGATGCCTTAAGGAGCTTGCTCTAAGAGAGTAATCCATTTGCCAACATAATGTCCATTGTCGTGGAAGGTCCGGCCGCTGATGAGGTTGCCGTCGACCACACATGGTTCATTAACAAAGATCCCACCGCAAACTTCCAGATCGAAACGGCATTTCAAAACAGTGGCCATTTTGCGACCGCGTACGCAATCTGCATATGCTGGTATTTCGACGCCATGGCAGACACTCGCAATCGGTTTATTCGTTTCGAAAAAGTGCTTGGTGATACGTACTAAGTCTTCGTCATAACGAATGTATTCGGGGGCACGTCCACCTGAAAACATAATGCCCGCGTAATCCTCTGGTTTCACATCGCGAAAAGCGATATCCGCGTCGATCGTGTAACCTTCCCATTCTTTGGTGATTGTCCAACCCGGCTTCACTTCGTGCAAAACCATCTGATATTTTCTCTTTTCAGGACCAGCCAC
>JBILTA010000810.1:0-2778 GCA_044371785.1 Pirellulaceae bacterium
TTGCGTGAGTACGAATCCGAAGGTGTGTCGCCACATTCATATGCCGCTCCAGTCTGGTAGTGATCGCATCCTAAAGCTCATGAATCGCAACTATCGGCGGTCAAAGTATTTGAAGATTATTGAGGGCCTCAAGGCGCGTGTTCCAGATATCGCTATAACGACCGACTTCATCGTCGGGTTTCCTGGGGAAACTGAAGAGGACTTTCAGCAGAGCCTTGAAATGATGGATATCGTTCAGTTCGATATGAGCTACTCATTTGCGTTTTCTCCCAGGCCGGGGACGCCTGCCGCGTTGATGACAGAGTTGATAACTCAAGAGGAGAAATTTCATCGGTTGCACCTTCTTCAGGCAAAGCAGGAGAAGATTATGGCCGATCGACTGGGATTGTGGGTCGGAAAGACCGTTGATGTACTCGTCGATAGCCCCAATCGGTTGGATGAGGCTTGTTTTCAGGGCCGCATCTCACAAAACTATGTCGTAGGCTTTAGCGCTCCTCATGAGGGAGTATCCCTAGGTGCCATCGTGCCCACCACAATTACAGCCCAAAAACGGTACACTCTCTGCGGAGAGCCGTCTCTAGTACGCTAAGGAGCCTTTCCCATCGCCCTGTTAGGTACCGTCCCTCGGCCTTGTTGATAGGAGGTTGTGCGGAGTAGGTGAAAAAATCGCGTGGTCCTGCGGTTAGTTGCAGGCTATACTTATGGATACCCCGTGCACGTTGCGAGGGGATTGAGGTTGATTCATGGTTAATGAAGCTGCGGTGGAGATGTTCGTTGGAGGGCTCGTTATGGACCCCGCCACCCAGGCGCCGATCGTTGTGCTGAAGGATGAGACCGGCTCAGTAACGCTTCCTATATGGATAGGGATTACCGAGGCAACTTCCATAGCGAGCGCAATTAAGCAGCTAGCGATGGCACGGCCCTTGACCCACGATCTCTTCTACGACCTCCTCCAGCAGCTCGGTATTACTGTGCAGCGTATCGTGATTACGGAGCTTCGAGAGTCCACCTACTTCGCGGAGCTTGTGCTTGGTCAGGGAGATAAGGTCATTCTTCTCGATTCCCGCCCTAGCGACGCGATCGCGATGGCCCTACGCGCATCCGCTCCGATCTATGTTACTCAGCAGGTACTAGACCAAGCTAAGGTCGCTTTCGCGTCGCAGGGGCAAGTGCCAGCTGCTCAATCCCCATCAGCCGAGGGCCAGGGGGCTTCTCATGAAGAGGGAGATGAGGGGCAAGAGGAGGAGGCCTCTCAGGATTTCCGGGCTGTAGATAAAGATAAATGGGAGGAGATCCTTCAGGATCTCGACCCGGACGACTTTAAGTACAAGATGTAGTCGCCGCCCGGGTTGGTTTGACCTGTACTTTTGAATCCCGCTCTGCTACGAAATCCCTACGAGAACCGTTTAAAGTAGTGATGCAGTTTTTGCACTTTTCGTGAGAGTCTTTTCCGTGACGACAGGCCCAGTTTCTAATCAAGTCTCCGAGTCTCCTAAAGGTTCTCGAAACCTCTTTGAGGATCCTGCTATAGCCGCTGCTGCCGCAAACGACCCCTTCGCTCGATGGATGTCCCGCAACTGGAAGGGGCTGGCGGTTGTTATGGTGGCGGTCGCCGTATCGATGGTCGGCTATAACCAGTTCACTACCATCGCATTAGAGAAGAGAGCCGCGGCAACAGAGACCCTTTCCGATATTCAAGCCAGTTACGATACATTGATAGAGAAGGAAGACTCTCTTGCTTCGCTCAAGGAAGAAGAGGCGTCGTCTACTGACGCAAAAATCAAGGAAGAGAAAAGGAAAAAAATAGAGGAGTCTCAGAAGGAACTTGTCACGCTCCGGGACAAGATCGTCTTGATGGCCGATTCCCTCACCACTCCGAAGCCTTTTGATATCCTCGGCGCCTTGTACAAGGGGCTTATTCTCGCCCGGCAAAAAGATTTTGATAAGGCGCAGGCCCTGTTGGCGGCGAATCCTTGGGAAAGTGTAGGTAAGCCCGATTCTGGAGAGCGCTTTGTCGCGGAGATCGCGACGTTGGGAATGGCTCGCGCTTTACTCGATTCACCTAAACATGTGGATTTCGCCCGGGGCCAGCTTGTTGCGCTTGCTGAGCGGGGCAACTTTGTTGCCGTTCAAGCCGCGAACGCGGTGCGCGTCGTTGCTCAAACAGACGCTCAGATAGCGCAGTCGAATGAGCTTTCCAAGGCGTTAGTCGGAAAGTTTCCAGCGCAGATTCGATTCATGGACGGTGTCTATCAGGGCGAGATGTAACGGCAATGAGGAGTCTCCCGCTCCGATTGTTAGCATTTCTCACCCTCGTCAATATTCTTAACTTCTTTGATCGATACATCGTTCAGGCGGTAGAGCCCACCTTAAAGCTAGAGTTCGGCCTCACGAATCAGCAGTCGGGGTTGTTGGGCTCCGCGTTTGTGTTCGGCTACGTCATTTTTTCGCCTCTCTTCGGATTCCTTGGCGATCGCGTTGATAGGCGTGTCCTTATGGCGTGTGGGCTTGTGGCGTGGAGTCTCTGCACCGCGCTTAGCGGATTGGCCGCGAACTTCGGACTCTTTTTTGTGTCTCGAGTGTTAGTAGGAGTGGGGGAAGCTAGCTTTGGCGCTATCGTTCCGAGTTACCTGAAGGGGCGCATCCCCGACATGGTCACATTGAACTCAGCGCTCTCCATATTCTTCGTTGCGATCCCTGTAGGGTCCGCGCTGGGATATATCGCTGGTGGGCACGTCGCCTCGGTTTGGGGTTGGAGGAACCTATTTATTGGCGCAG
>JBILTA010000169.1:0-9050 GCA_044371785.1 Pirellulaceae bacterium
GCAGTGGACCGCTCTGAAGGAGCAGTAGGAATTTGCAACACGGGAGATGTTTCCAAATCCGTCTGCTATCCAGAGGAGCTTGTTACCGAGAACCTGATGGGTGAGAGCGGCTTGCTCATTCAGCAATTAGATGAATCACAGATCACAAACTATTTTGAATACAACACGAATAATCGAGTTTCTAAACAATGGTTCGAAACTCAAGAGAATGGTGAGACCATACAAAACGTCCGTGAGTTCATTTACGACGCTAACGATATTGTGATACGCGAATTGCAATATCAACTACAGCCGGATGGAAAGAAACGGTATGAAACAAGCTCGCGGAATCTGCACGATGAGGCAGGTCGCCCGCTCATCCAAATCAATCATGCGAACGAAGCGATCGAAACAATATATGATGCGGCGGGGCGCCCCATTTTGCAAAGCCTAACCGATCAGGCGGGCGTGACGCATAAAACCTACACCGTGTACGATTCATCAGGTCGGGTACTATTACAGACCGAAGCGGTACCGGAAGGCCAAGACATTCTATACGCCGAACGACGACACTATGACTCGCGAGGAAAAATGCTGCGCAGCGATCGCGTTTATCGGCCCATCGTTGAACTGGTCGGTATAGCGCCGTTACAAGAAACTCGGCTAGTTTCTTATGGGGAAGTACAAATCGGAGCGACTGCGATTTCCGATGCTCGCGATTTTCCAAATGCCATTGTCGATGGTGATGGCCGAGTCAATCAGAGAATGCGTACCAAACATGGAAACACAGTAGAACGCCGAACGGTGGTTTATGATGAAAATCGTGAGCCTTCCATCAGCATCAGCCGTACAGTCTTTGACGAACATGGTCGAGCAATCGCTTCGACCGATGAGTATCGCCCCGGTCAGACGACAGGCATCACAGGCACAAGGTTTTTCTACAACGCTGCAGGCGAGAAGATCCGCAGTGAATATGTTACTGGCTTGAAGATCTCGGTCCAACTGCTGCCAGATGGAACCTACCAATCGACTCTAGACGATCCCGGTGAGCTCATCGACCGCGACTTTCTTCAAATGGACGATGCGGGTCGATTGCGCAAACAGCAATCAGACACCGGTGAGCATTCGCAATTGCGCTACAATCCGCAAGGGAGAACAGTAGAAGTTTTACAATACTCGCCGTTCGATCGAACCTTACAAAATGTCACTCGGAGCTATTATGATTCAACGCAGCGTTTAACGATCACTGCGAAACCGCTATTATCGAATATCGATGGAACCGCAGATGCTGTTTTTGTTTACACCGACGCGCAGGGCAATACACTGCGGACGGAACAGCGTTCGGGTGTCGTGATCGCGATCAAAGCTGTGGAACATGGGCGTTATGAGTCCGAACTAAAGCATGCTGGCGACGTCGTTCATTCCCAGACCACCGTATATGACAGCCGTGGGCAAGTCATTAGGCAAGAAGATTCGGAACTGGGTGCCGATGAAACGATCTATGATGAGCAAGGCAATAGTATTGCCACGATTTCACCGCTCGTCTGGGACGCTGAAATGAGCAGCTATATCCGGATACGCTCGGAGCGCGAGTACACAAATGGGCATGTCACCATGGAACGTACAGGCATTCGCCAATATCCCGATGGGCATTTGGATTACAGCTCTGCGATCGCAGTCCGGTACGTTCATGATTTGAGCGGGCAATTGCTGAAGACTATTTTTGCGGACGGAACTTTCGCCGAGACAATCTACAATGAGGGCCGTCTAGCGATAGCGCAGATCGATCGGTCCGGTTTGCGAACGGACTTCGAATATGACAAGATGAATCGGCTATCGGCGGTGTTGCAACCTATCATCCAAGACACAATTCCTTATCGGCTTCGAACCGAAGTGCAATATGATGACTTGGGGAACCAAACTCAGATTCGCACGGGCATCATTCAATATCTAGATGGCGCCATTGATCGCAGCCAGATGCGCGTTCGGGCGGAAAAATTTGATGTCCGCAATCGTTATATTGGCCAAAGCCGTGGCGGAGCGATCTCAGAGCGCCGTTATTACGACGCGACAGGTCGCATCAAAACTATCGACAATGCCCAGGGTGTTCGAGTGACGTACGGTTGGGATATCGAAGATCTAGAATTGAACAAAACGGTCAAGCACTTTAACTGGAGCTCTGATGCGGCGGATGCAGATCCCCGTGAAACTGTCATCGAGCAATCTTATATGAACGTTCGCTCGACTAGTTATGCTGAAGGGACAACAACAGTTCTTGCGAATGAGAAGAATCAGGAGATAGAAAAGGTCACGCCTAGTGGACGGCTGACTTATGAATATGACATCGCAGGGCGTTTGATCGAAATCGTTTCGTATCAGACTCAATCGCCAACGCTACCTGAATCGAAGTGGAATTACGGGTATGATGGAGCGGGGCGATTGTCGAGCGTTTCGCTGTCGATGCGTGATGGGGTCGTGTTGACCGAGCCAGAAACCTATCGATACAGCTACGATGTCTACTCGCGAGTCTATGAAACTGAGTATGCGGATGGCACGATTATGCGTCGTCAGTTCAACCCGTTTGGCAGCTTGGTGGGTGTAGTGTATTGGCAAGGGGATGAGACGCCCGATACCTTGCTAGACAATCCTAAGCTGATGGAATTCCGATATCAGTTTGATCTCAGCGGTAATCGGACCTCGACGGAAGAACTGTACTGGGACCCGACGGACGACACGCTGTATCATCGCCGACTGCTGAGCTACCAGTATGATGCCGCAGGGCGACTAATTGCTGAAGCGAAAGACGACAATGGAACGCGAGTGGCCACCTATTATCGCTATGACGCGGCCAGCAATCGTATTCGAATGGACCAGGATTTGGGAGTCGACGGTAACATCGATATCGTCACTGGTTATATCTTCGATTTGCAAGATCGCTTGCAGAGCACCACCACGACCATAGGTTCCGAGAGTATCACGACTACATACTTCTATGGACCGGATGGGACCGAGTTTCTGAACAGTGGTTATGAAACTCGTGAGGATTTGACCGATCGCGTTTTGGAACGCGTTGAATACGAATATGATTTGATGGGCTATCTAGAGAGTGTCGATCGGGTCAGTTTCGGAGCAAGCACCGAGCGCAGCTTGGAAGAGTTTACCAACGACCCGAAGGGAGAACGACTCACACGACGGGAACGGAGCTGGAAAAATGGCTTGCTTACTAGCGACGACTCCTGGCTAGAGATCTATGATAGCCAGAATCCGACGGGCCATTCGCAGTTACTGGAACTGCGTCGAGCGGATACGGGCGTGGTGGATCGCGTTATGGTCGCTGGGCGCACATTATTGAGTGAAGGCGTTCAGGGTGAAAAAGTTCGCTCGTATTTGGCCGACGGATTAGGATCGGTGCGTCGCTGGGGGAGTGATTGGACGAACGCGATCGACCAGAACTTTGATGCCTTTGGTGTGATGGAAGGTTCTCCATCAAGTGCTATTCAACCACTGCATGGCTACACGGGCGAGTTATCGATCAGTGACGGCGAGTTGCTTCATTTACGCAAGCGTACTTACGATCCAACGATGGGGCGATTCTTACAGCCCGACACCTTCGATGGCCTCGTCACCGACCCCGCGACTCTCAACCGCTACATGTACGCCGCCAATAATCCGCTGAAGTTTAGAGACCCAAGCGGGAATGTGTTTGTGTTCTTTGATGGAACATGGAATCATGATCGCGCAGATGTCTTGGCGGAGGGAACTAGCTTTACCAATGTGGTAAGAATGAGAGATGCGTATATCCAGAGTGCAATTGGTGGCTATATATATAGACGCGGAATTGGCAATATCATAGATCGCGGAAGTATGGCTGAAGGGATCTTTGCAGGAATGACCGGCGCGGGAATGCTGAGCATAGCGGTAAGCGCATTGGAAGACTTCTTAGCGAACTACGAATATGACCCGCAAGTTTTCGTCTCCGGATTTAGCAGAGGCGCCGCAACTTCGCTTGTTTTTTCGCAACTCTTGGAACGAAACCTACCGCATCGTCACATAAAGGGAATGTTCTTATATGATACGGTAGCTTCAATCGGAGTTCCCGGAAATGGAATAAACTGGGATGTTCCTGCTAAACCCGCTTCCAATGCTAAGTACATAACTCATGCTATCGCATTTGAGGAGGATCGAACGTCATTTCCTGTTTCAAATCTTCATGGTCATGCGAACCGTGTTACTCAAAAAGCCTTTTGGGGTATGCACGGTGATGCTGGCGGAGGATATAGCTCGCGTCAGGAACTCTCGTTCCACACGCTGTGGTGGGCTTCTGGTCGCGTTCAATCAAAACTACCCGGGTTTATGAATGCCGGAATTCGCTGCACAACATGTGGCGAGCATTCATCACACTTCCCTCATCATCCCATGACGTACCTTGCACATGGCGGAAGATCCGCTGGACGACTTTTTCGCCCGACAACCGAAGAACCGATACCCGGAGTGTTATCTTTAGCTTTCTTCTATCGGGATATCGATTTCTCCAACGTTGGCGCTGATGTTGATGACGCATCAGCAGTTGCGATGGCATATGTACCGATGTTTATCCTAACTACAGAACTTTACACTCTAGGCTTCCAAGCCTTTGCCGCGTTGTATTTCCCTCCATCGCACTACTACACGAGCGGATTCGTGGGTATGTATAAGGCCACACACTACGCCCTCCTTTACCTTTCGCTAATCCAATACCATGTCAACCGCATATAAACGAACGTGTCAACAAATTTCTGTGATCGTTTTCCTATTCTTTATCTTTGCATCGGGATGCGAACGCAGTAAACCAACTACCATTGCGACACTCAATCTCTCAGGCAGGGAATTGGTTGGGAACTTCTTTGTTCAACGTGAGACGGCGCCATTTGTTAGCAATTCGCTTCATACTGGGGAACTAACTTTGAAAGGGGGAGAGACCGCAACAGTCGATCTCGTTGATTTATGGACAGAAGAAACCTTTCAACTTCAGGGAGTTGTACCCGAACGCACTCGAAATGAGAATTCAAATACGTTACTAATGACCATAACAAAAGACCTGTCCCTCTCCCTGAGCTGGAAAAGTAAAAAGCAAAGCCTCACAGAAATCCAAATCGACAACTTCCTGAACAATTTCAAATGTATACCCATCATTATCCACAACCAGGGCCCAAGAGCTGATTTCGTAGTGCGATTAATACAAGAGAAGTACGTTCATGTCTGCGACAGGCAGTACATTGAGCCAACGAGCCATTTCATCAACTACGGTTTCTTACATCTTGCTCAACCCAAATCCGACTGCATCTTGGCGATTTCTTATGGACCAGGTGTATTCACAGAAACACGATTTGCGGAAATCCCAATGGATTTTATTAACTCATCGACTACTCCCCTAACGGCTTACCTGCAAGTAAATCAATCTAGCGAGACCGCATTACTTTACCTTCTGAAAAATGCTAATCCTGATCCTAGAATAACGGCTGAAAACACTGAATGGGGCAAAAACCTTCTTCATGAACCGAGCATAAAAATCTCGCTGAAAAGGACGACAGACCATGTAACACGACGAAATTTTTGCCTTCCTGACCTGAATTCTCTTAAATCATCAGGTCCTAAGAACTGATAAATTGCGCAGAACCAAATTCTTATGGCGAAATTTCGCTGAGTCTCGTATTGTCCTTTTTACGTCACTACGCATTCGTCTGTCGTCTGGGATCTTCCTATGGTCGGTTTAACACATGCCTTGAAGAACTACAACATATTTCGGACCACTAGCGGGTGAACGTCAAATAGTGCTCGAGGTTCCTTTAAGCCTATTGGGGCGATTGGCTTGCCATTACCTACTAATATAAAGATAGGGATTTTCAATGGCCGGAGCCGAAGCAATCGGTGCAACAGGCATTGCTCTAATCCACATTCCTTTTTACATGGACTTTACGGACTTATACGCGAGCGCCAGCGCATTTTCCTAGCGCTACTTCGGACCAACGGGTGTCTATATCGGAAATGGCCTGGCGAACAGGTACCGAATCACTAGCTATATCTAACTCTACTTTCCCTAATTCAGTTCTTCGACAACCGTCGCTACTCATGAAGTCCTTAATTTCAATCAGTTTAATCCTATGCTTTACAACTCTATGCGGTTGTCGTTATCAAGAACCGACTAATGTGTCGCCAATCAACAATTCGGGGAAAATGGTCCATGGAACATTAGTCATAGGGCAGGAACATATCCCTTTCGCGCACCTATCCAATTATGCGGGAGTTGAAAAATTTGAGGCGGGAGATCTTGTCGAAGCCAATCTATTTGATCTTTGGACAGGAATTCCCTTCCAACTTCGTAGTAAAATACCTCCCCGTCCCACAGATGATTCTTTTATGACGCTGCTTGTCGAATTAGACAAAAAACTGTGCCTCAATGTTAGTTGGAAAACAAAACCTGGCAGCTTAGAGGACATACACTTTGAGCGATTCAATGCCTCGTTTGAGTGTCTTCCAATCGTTGTAGCGAACCATGGACCGAGACGTGGCTACCTCGTTCGCCTAAAGCAGGGATCCGATTCCTATGCTTTTTATCGAACGGAATACAACGAGCAACTTGAAGCTCTCAACTACGGTTTTATATTGCAAGGAAGCGAGGTCGATGAAGGCTTGCTCTTCGTATCGTACGTGGGAGGCCCCGTCTTGGAAACAAACTACTTCAGACTTCCGAACGATCTTCAATCAGCCTCCCCCGGCGTCTCAGCGCTGTTCATTCAAGTCGATCAGGATAAAGACGTTGCGAAGCTTTACGTGTTGAACAACACTTCGCAAAATCCACGCAGCGTGGCTGATGAATTAAAAGACGGCAAGATAGAGTTGCCGGCAACTTATATTGAGGTACAGTCAGGCCGAATTGATAAGGAGATTCGCAGAGACGGTTTTCGCTTACCAGACATAAGCCTGATTGAATGAGACTATTCTTTTCGGCTAGCCGCGCCATAACTTACGCAGCCATGACATGAAGTCATGGCTGCGGAATACGACCGCCCATGGCGGAAGAGAGCATTCATCCATCACTAGGACATCGCAACCATTCATGTCAGCCAATACGAGAAATGCTCACACTAAAGTCGGCAGCAGATGGAACACGCTACTTATGCTCAGTCTTTTGGCTATGGGCTGCAACCAGTCTAACGCGCCAACAGCAGTCATCTTTCTCAATCACTCAGGTCATGAACTGGAAGGGGAAATTGTACTTCGTGATGAAGGAACGCGGTTCTCACCCATGTCTTGCACCATCTTCCCACTAGAGTTTCGTGAAGGGGACCTCATTGAAGCGAAACTCACCGATGTTTTCACCGCCGAGATATTTAGAAGCAAAACCCAATTATCAACCTCTTGTCCCTCGCAATCGTCGCAATCTCTGTACATCAGCGTTCAGCCGGATGGCCAAGTCGCAGCGGCTTGGCATGGTAACAGCCGCACCGATCATGCCATTCATGCAGAAGCCATGTATCGATTCCATAAGGTCATACCAGTAACCGTACAGCTAACAGGAACAAATGGCGCCGGCATCGTTCGAGTCTATCAGACCAACTTTCAGTATGTTATGACGTCTACATCAAATGGGACTTCGAGCTACGGATACCTTACAACCGATAGCAAGGATTCGACTCACATCCTCGTAACTTACAAAGATGAACAGGGCTCGATCACAAAATTCGCGAGCATCTCTGACGCTTTTCTTCAAGAATGGATCCATAAGGGAATCGATGGTCTCTCGATAGGGATCGATGTCCAAACGGATCAAGCGACAATTTACTCCGTCGCTGGTTCGGATCGGGATGCTTATTTGCTTTCCCAGAAAGCTGTCAGCGGGGGAATAAAACAGCTCGCTGAGCCCGTTGTTCTGCGAATGAGTCAATCCAGAAAGGATGTTAGAAGGTTGTTTGACGATCAACTAGCCGCGCCATAACTTACGCAGCCATGACATGAAGTCATGGCTGCATGGGTCGGATTGACCGACAACCACGAGAGAGTACCAGACCCATGCACGGCAGGGGACTGCCGTGCTACTAGCGCACGGGCCGCGAAGGGGCGTTGGCGACGCGTAATGAGCCAAACAAGGTTTCGCGGTCGCGGACCACATAGAACTTGGCACCTTGATTGCTACGCAAATCTTTGCTGTCCAAAATCCAGGCTAAATCGGTTGGCGAAGTTGTCTCGTACGTCAAAATGCCCACCAAGATATCACCGTTGCGAATACCAGCCTTCGCCGCTGGACTACCGGCTCGTACTGATGTCACTCGCATGCCACCATGATAGTTCGAATCAATTCGAGACACTTCCTGCTGATCCACAGGCGTCGCTTTAAGACCCAACACCTGCCAAGCTCGCTCCATCACCGTGTCCGACTCAGGCACCTTCTTCAAAGCGACCACAGTCATACACAAGTCTTCAATCATCGCTCCATCACGCTGAACCGAGATGTCCACTGTTGTCTCAGGTGGCACATCATACAACGCTAACTCATAATCCAAGCGGCGACTTACTTCCTTGCCACCTATCGATACGATCTTGTCACCAGCCTTAAAGCCAGCCTTCTCAGCCACCGAATCTTTCTCGACCGACTTGATCACTAAGCCTGTCGCCGATTCATAAACCACTTTCATCGCCAACTCTTGACGCTGAGCACGCTGACGCTCAATCATGTTCGACGCTACATCTAACGCTTCATCGACGGGAATCGCAAAACCAATTCCATTGGCCCCCATGCGAACCGCAACGTTCACCCCAATCATATCACCCAAGATATTGATCAGCGGACCACCCGAGTTGCCAGGATTAATACTCGCATCGGTCTGAATTAAATTGCGATATTCCTGCGTTCCATTCACAGGAATGTTGCGATGCAATTGACTGACAATACCAACCGTCACGGTACTGGAATAACCAAACGGATTGCCAATCGCAATCACCGTCTCGCCAATCAATAAATCAGATGAAGTTCCCGTCTTGATCACGGGCAACGGCTCGTCGCTGTTGACTTTCACTAATGCCAAGTCGGTTTG
>JBILTA010000843.1:0-2773 GCA_044371785.1 Pirellulaceae bacterium
CGGGCTGATTGCGACCCCGACGGCGATTTTCCTCGAGTAGCTGCTCATAGGGAAAACGCTGCTGCGGATATTTGTAGAGCCCACGCATGAAGCTGTGGGTGGGGGTGTTGGCGATATGGAAGTAGTAATCCTTGATGTCTTCGCCATGGTTACCTTCTTCATTGGCAAGGCCAAAAGGACGTTCCTTCAGGATTGGATCCACCCCGTTCCAGAGCGCCACGGAGAAACAGAGGCGGCATTGGCTATCGCAAATGCCAAGCAGGCCGTCTTCCCCCCAGCGATACACCCGCGATCGGGCATGATCGTGGGGAAAGGAATTCCAGGCGTTGCCATCAGCGGAATAGTCCTCGCGGACTGTTCCCCACTGCCGCTCCGGCAAATAGCTGCCCCAGAGATCCCAGCGCACGCCTTCGCGATCGCGCTCGGCGATCCGCCGCAGCTCAGATCCTTCGGGCGATGCCCCGCTTGGAGATGTCATAGGTCTTGCAGGATCTGGTCGCCAATGCGCAAGGCGTTGGCAATCACCGTGAGGCCAATGCCGATTCCAGGGCAGCTGGGAAACACACTGGCATCGGCGATGTAGAGGTTGGTGAGCTCATGGGCACGGCCATTGAGGTCCACCACGGATGTGGCTGGATTGGAGCCCATGCGGCACGTGCCGCAAACGCTGCCCATCACCGTGAGCGGGGCCTCGCCTCGGGGATGCGTGGGCGCTGGCTTCACTACATGGCATTCGGGATCACTTTCCACCAACTTCAGGGTGTCGATCCAGCGATATACGAGGCGATCATGAGCCTCACGGTTGTTGGGGAGGTAGTGGATCTGCAGGTGATTGCCGCGCAACGTCAGCCGGTTATGGGGATCCGGTAGAACAGCACTCGTCGCCCACCAGACCACCGAACGCGCTGCGAGCTGCTCAAGGCCAAAATTCGGCATCAGCTTGGTCACCAGTGAGAGCACCGGTGGGGATTCAGCGAACAAGGCGTCCTGCAGCACACCGCCACCACTGGCAATCGAACCGAGCGGGAAGCTCACGTTCTGATCGCCCCAGTAGTAGTCGTTCACACCCAGACTGCGTGCATAACGGCCGGAGTTGGGTTCAGCAGCGAGCTGAATGATCGATGTGAGCTGTGGCTTCATCAGGTTGCGGCCCACCTGATCAGAGCCGTTGGCCAAGCCTCGGCTGTGGTGTTCAGTGGCCGAACGCAACAGGATTTCGGCGCTGTTAATCGCACCCGCGGCTAACACCACCACATGGGCAGCAAACAACCAGGACTGCCCATCAATCTCCGCCTCAACCCCGCGCACTTCCGTGCCCGATGGATTCACATGCAGCCTGCGCACCCGTGCGCGCTCGCGCACCTGAACGGTGGACTGGCTGCGGGCCTGGTCCACACCAAAGAGCTCGGCATCGCCTGTGGGATCCAGGCCAGATTCTGACCAACTCTGAGGCAGGTGGTAAGGATGAACACCTTGCCGCTCAAGCGAGAGGCGCAGCTCCTGCATGAAGGGCTCAATCGGTTTGGGCCCAAAGGGGAAGCCGGATTGTCGCGGCGGCTCGCTGGGATCGATGCCATGCTCACCATGCACCCGATAGAGCTGCTCAGCGCGCTCGTAGAAGGGAGCGAAGTGGTTGTAGCTCAGCTCCCAAGAGGGGGCTACACCTTCCTGGAGCTGCACGCCCGAAAACTCCTTCTCCCGCATTCGCTCGAGTACCCCACCCCAGATCTTGGTGTTGCCGCCGAGCGCATAGATCGTTTGGGGAGAGAAGGGATCGCCGTCGGTGCCGAACCACTGCTCACCGGGGTGATAGCGATCCTTGCGGAATAGATCCACATCGGCCACGTTCTGATCGGCCAAGGGCATCGCACCGCCACGCTCGAGCAACAGCACACGCTTACCGGAGCGTGAAAGCTGGCCCGCCAAAGTGCCGCCGGCAGCGCCGCTGCCGATCACGATCACGTCGTAGTGGGTGTCATCAATGATCATGGTGAACCTCCTATTGCCACACGTAGATCAGCAGAAAGAGGATGATCCAGATCACATCCACGAAGTGCCAGAACAGGGATGTGGCCTGCACCCCCTGCTCACCGCCGCTGTAGTTCCCGGGGATGAACGACTTGATCAGCATCAGCCCCATCAACAGGATGCCCGTGGCCACGTGCAGGCCATGGAAACCGGTGAGCAGATAGAAGGTGCCACCAAAGGTTCCAGAGGTGAAGCCGAATTGCAAACCGCTCCACTCCACCGCCTGGCCATAGAGGAAGTAAGCCCCCATGGCCATGCTCATCAGCCAGAAGCCACGGAACAGCAGCATGTTCTCGCGGTTCTTGAAATGCTCCGCCAAAGCGATGGTGCCTGAGCTGGATACGAGCACGATCGTGTTCACCAGCGGCATCCGCCACTCCAACCCGTCCACCCCATCGGGTAGCCAGTTGAGGGCAGAGGTCTTCAACAGGGCGTAACCGCTGAAGAAGGCCAGGAAAATCACACTTTCCGAGCACAGAAAGATGATGAAACCCGTGAGGTTGTGCTTGGGATGCTCCTCGTGCTCAGCGGGAGTTCCAGGTTGTTGCAGTGTGGTGGTGGTCATGCGGCTGCCTCCTGCAGCTCAAGCCGGCGTTCGATCTCGTCCTGGTGTTCCACCAGCGGCTGGCCGGTTCCGTAGCCGTAGGGGCGACTGATCACTGTGGGTACGTCCTCTCCAAAGTTGTCCTCCGGAGGCGGGGAAGGCAACAGCCACTCCAGGCCGATGGCTTTCCAGGGATTGTGG
>JBILTA010000758.1:0-2772 GCA_044371785.1 Pirellulaceae bacterium
ATACCTTCATTTTCGCCGGATCTCGCGGGCGCATCACAGCTCGGCTCTTGCCTGTTACCAAACCTCTTTCACTGAGCCTGCGTGATACCACCCTGCCCCACGTGATTCGTGGCGAAAGCGAAGCTCTTTGGGGTGCGCTACTGGTCGTAAATGCCACCCCGGAAACACAGAGCGGTTTGCGGCTGCGAGTTGGCGGCGACGGATTCGAAGAAACTGTCATCGACCTCCCCTCTCTACCGCCTTTGGGGATTCGTAAAGTCGCTTTTTCGGTAAAACCTGTCCTTGAGTCCGCCGTATTTGCCAACCGTGAAACGATTGACTCGAAATTACAGATCGATCTACTACCCAAACCGACCTTGGATAAAAAGGCGGTGATTGAACTAGACAGGACGGAAATCACGCTCGCGGTCCGTGACGCCACACAGTATCATCGCCGCACTTTTGTGAGTCAAATTGATGGAAGTGTGCAGTATTATGGTGTGGTTCCACCCGCTGAGAACGCACGTAAACCGGAGGAACGACCCTCATTGTTCCTGACACTCCATGGAGCTGGCGTTGAAGGTGAAGGTCAAGCGGCTGCCTATACACCCAAGCCCAACGGATACATCATCGCTCCCACCAATCGCCGCGTCTTTGGCTTCGATTGGGAAGACTGGGGCCGATGGGACGCACTGGAAGTTTTGGAGCAAGCGAGCCGCCGCTTTCAAACCAATCCTCGGCGAACGTATATCACCGGTCACTCGATGGGCGGACATGGCACATGGCATATCGGAAGCCTCTTTCCTGATCGCTTCGCCGCACTCGGACCTAGTGCTGGCTGGATCAGCTTCAGCACTTATGCGGGTGGAAGCCCAACAGTCACGGAAGATCCTGTCTCGAAAATGCTTCATCGAGGAGTGACTGCTAGCGATACCCTGGCCCGCATCAATAACCTAGTAAACCAAGGAGTCTACATCCTACATGGAGACGCTGACGACAATGTTCCTGTCGGGCAAGCTCGAACCATGCGTGAAGAACTCGCCAAGTTTCATCCCGATTTTGTATATAAAGAGCAACCTGGAGCTGGACATTGGTGGGGAAACGCATGTGTCGATTGGGCAGCAATGTTTGCTTTCTTCGACAGTCATCAATTGCCGGAACCGGAGCAAGTTCAACGCATCGACTTCAGCACTCCAGCCCCCCATATTTCTGCGGGCAAATTCTGGGCGCGTGTGCACTCACAGCACCAACAAGGCCTGATCAGCCGCATCGAATTGCAACTGGATCGTGGCAAGCGCCTTGTCTCCGGCAAAACCTCTAACGTTCATCATCTCTGTCTGAATCTCGATCAGATGAAAAGCTCAGACAATGGTGCTGATAATACCGTGTTGAATATCGATCTCGATGGCAACAAGTTGGAAAACGTGGCTATAAATGGCAAGCCCTTTCTATATCTCCAACAAAATGCGAATGTGTGGAGAGTCGTTGACGACAACCATAATCCGGCCCACAAAACGGGCCGAAACGGACACTTCAAAGAGGCATTTAATCATCAATTTGTACTGATTTACGGTACCGGCGGTAACACAGAGGAAAACGAATGGATGTTGGCCCGTGCTCGATACGATGCCGAAACGTTCTGGTATCGGGGTAATGGCTCAGTAGATATTGTTTCCGACCAAGAATGGAAAACAGTTGCTGAAAAAAACCGAAACGCCATAGTCTATGGTAACGCATCGATAAATGCCGCTTGGCAAGAACTGCTGAGCGACTCTCCTATTGCGATTGAGCGTGATACTTGGAGAATTCCTGGCGAATCCTCCGAAGCTGAGGCAACTGTGTTAATGATCCGCCCTCGTCCCGGATCCGATGTTGCCAGTGTCGGCGCGGTGGGAGGCACCAACATTCGCAGCATGCGGGCTTCCAATCGCATACCGATCTTCTCCTCAGGGACTGGTTACCCCGACCTGCTCATCACCTCACCTGACTTTCTTGAAAAAGGTACCGCTGCCGTACAATTGACAGGATACTTTGGACTCGATTGGTCGTTTGAGTCCGGCGAGTGGGCACGACCTGAGCAGAAAGGGCCTTAAAAGCTTCCCCTCTTCGCTTCTCACCCAATCAATCCAGTGGAAATAGCTTCCCTACGGTAGGTCATTTAAATGAATACATAGACGAGCAAGAAAAGTCGATCAGTGGTTCAAGCGGCAAAATCGCTTTTACCGACTTAACCCACATCACGCTATTCAAGGAAACAAATCGCCCGAAATCATTTGGTAAATGAGTCGTCCAATGGGAAACTTAAAAGTACGGTTGAGACTGGGTGAGATGCTTATCGTTTGAATTGAAGGCATTTGACATGAGTGACTTTCCGACCCAGCACATAAGCAAGATCGTTAAACGCTTATCTGAAAACCAACACGGAAGTGCTACTGTTGAATATGCGATGTTACTGGGATTGATAGCAGCTACCCTGCTTCCTGTCGTTCAGTTGCTGGGCGTGAAAGTAAAGAGCGTAAATCAAACTATCTCGGATATCCTCGTAGGTGATGTGGGATCCGAGTCAGCAGAACCGACTACCACAGAACCGCCTGTTGCTCCTGAATCGGAGCCTAATCCCTTAGATCCGCCGACGGAAGAAGCCACGATGCAATAAAATACTCTACTAAAAGGAGTTTGTTGGTAAGTACATTTCCCAGAAGCATCACTCCAAAACTCTCTTTGGCTTGTTGTTCTGACAATGGTACTTGAATTAATCTCAAAAGTTGATTCGGATATGAATTCTACCAAGCC
>JBILTA010000170.1:0-9025 GCA_044371785.1 Pirellulaceae bacterium
AATGAAAAAACAGCCAAGGTAGGAATCAAGAATAAACGACTCCAAGCGGGGTGGGACGAAAGCTACTTGGAGAAAGTCCTGTTAGGATAACAACTTATGGTGCAATCGCCCTACGGGCAGAGCGTCTTTTACAATCTGCTTATAATGTTTTTTCGTTACAAGAAACTGAGCCATGAAAAAATGTTTTGTCAGCGTAACCCGATGGCGTTGCGCCAATGGCGTATCGTAGGGATCATCTTCGGGTGCACCCATATAGAATGTGCCTGGTTGTATTTCTAGAAAAGTCATTCCTATCGAAGTCGTTTTTTCTTCGCGCATTGCTTCTCCACCAAAACTAAAAAGACGAGCGTTTATCAAAAACAAAAAAATACTAACCAATTGTCTTCGTAACACAAAAAAGCTCCACATAACCTCCATAGCTCATTGCTTGCCACAACTCGATAGCTATTTTAGCACCTATTGGATTCTGCGCAAGGAATACGACCTCCAGTCGGCAGGTCGCGGAAATGTTCGCGAAAATGTTCCTTCACCACATTTCGAGTCCCGTCCGAGCTCTCACATGGAATTCTTGCTCTCGTGGACTATGCTCAAAGCCTCCGTCAGGTGTGCCAAAAGTGCGCTCCACCTATGATTTCCTAACGCTTTACGGCATCCGACGATGGCTAGCTTCCGTAACGTGTACACCGCACTTCTGCTCGTCATCGCTCGCTCAACCCACAGGGATTTTGCTCGCCAAGTGAACTATCTCAAGGCGGAAAACCAAATCCTTCGTCGTCGGTTGCCCGATCGTATTAGTCTCACTCAACGCGAGAAGAATCGTCTCTTTCGATTTGCCAAAAATGTGGGCTCGGCACTCAACGAACTAGCCACGATCGTTTACCCCGCTACCATCCGTCGATGGATTCGCGAGGCCGCTGCCAAACCCTCCTCGATTCGGAAAGGCAAGACAGGACGGTTCAAAGACTACTATCACGAAGAACGACCACATCAGGGACTGGGGAATGAGCTTGTGATTAGCGATTAGCGATCGAAGAAACGCTCTAAGTCCAAAGCGAAACCACCAGAAACGGATTCGATTCAGATTTCTGAGATTCGTTGCCAAGAACGGTGCGGCGGATTGTTTAAGAGCTACAGCCGCAAAACGGCGTAGCTCAAGTCGTCTTTCAAATTGCATCTTGGGTTCACTTCAGGTCTCAGCGTACTGCTGCGCGTAACGCGAACCTCAGTCCGCACCGATGCCTGTTGCATAAAAAATGTTCAATTTGCAATCTGAAACCTGACTCAAACTGCTCTCGCACTCACTACTTTTTGGTTCGCAAACAACACTTTTCTCGATGCGATCTAGTTTTTGTACAGGGCGGCCGATGAATGGTTGTGGTAAGGCGAGAGTAGCCACGCCATAACTTGCGAAGGAACGACATAAAGTCGTTCCTTCGCTTGCCACGAATGTCCAACGCGATGGTGGAACGTGGTTGCTGCGTTCGGCATTACCCGCTGTGATGTTTGGGCAGTGAACAGGGACAGGCAGAGGAACTCGTCAGGAAACGGCGTAAATTCTTAACTCGGTATCAGGGACAAGTTGCGCCTCCCCAACTGTCGGTTCGGCACGAATCGAAAGTACTGTTTGAACCTCAGCGGAATCCAGTGTAAGCTTCCAGGCATTCTGTTCGGTGGGAACCATTTGATAGTTACCCCGCGTAATTCGCTTCACACAACCACGATTGCCTGAAATCGGTCCTTCTAAGTCCCAGTACTCCAAACGGTGCGGCGAAAGGACTTTTCCTCGAAGAAGCGCGACCTCCCATGGTAGTGCCGAAAGCTCAATCGTTATGAAGAAACCAGCCGATTCCAGCAAAAAGTCATAGTGATTCTGGCGGCCGGGCATGTTGTCCACCTCATGCCATAAGATCACAAATCGACCAGATTCTGACACGTTCGGACCTGCCATCGGGTTGAAGCAACTCCTTCTAGATTTCATAATTGACACACCGTCTCGCCAGTATACTCTTGATCGCCATCCAATAGGCAAATCTGCCGGAGCTTCGCTTGACTCGTTTCAAAAATATTCTTGTCGCTGCAATTGCACTCAGCATTCTCGTGATAGGAATCGGGCTCTATCTGTACAGCGATTACCGCTGGACATTACCCAAATCGGCTGTAGCAACCTACGTCGGACGCGACGCGTGTATCGAATGCCACCAAGATCAAGCCAATCAATTCAGAGATTCGCATCATGATCTCGCCATGGCCCGCGCCACCTCGACAACCGTTTTAGGTAATTTTGACAATCAAACGCTCGAACACCATGGCATCGTCTCGCGCATGTTCCGCGATGGTGAACGCTTTATGGTTCATACAGAAGGTCCCGATGGCAAACTTGCCGATTTCGAAGTGCAGTATGTCTTCGGAGTCGATCCGCTTCAGCAATACATGGTCGAGATCACACCACCTTCAGATACCTCGACGAAATCCGACAGTCCCAATCCCGCCGTGGGTCGCTTGCAAGTCCTCCGGATATCGTGGGACACCGCCAAAAAATCTTGGTTCTACCTCGACCCACCCGATGTAAAGGACAAGCTTGCTCCCGACGATCCTCTCCACTGGACCGGTGTCGCACAGCGTTGGAATTCGATGTGCGCCGATTGCCATAGCACCAATCTGCAAAAGAATTTTCAGGTTGCCGAAAACCGCTATCACACCACGTTCTCTGAAATCGACGTATCGTGTGAATCGTGCCATGGTCCCGGCAGTCTGCATGTTCAATTAGCCAAACGCAAGTCGCTTTTCTGGGATAGCGAACGAGGATTCGCTTTAGCCAAGCTTAAGTCCTCCCCGGAGCAAGAGATTCAAGCTTGTGCGCCGTGCCATGCTCGACGCGAAGTAGTATTCCCTGGTTATGATCCCACCAAAAAATACTTCGATCATTACATGGATCAAGGTTTATTTGAAAACGTCTTCTATGCCGATGGTCAACAGCAGGATGAAGATTACATCCACGCTTCGTTTATGCAGAGCAAGATGTTCCACAAAGGTATTAAGTGCACCGACTGTCACGACCCACATACCGCGCGGCTTAAGCATGACGGAAACCAAGTTTGCACATCTTGTCATCAGCATCCAGCCGGCAAATATGACACGCCCGCTCATCATTTTCATAAGCCTGGCACAAAAGGTGCCAGTTGCGTCGATTGTCATATGATGGAAACGACTTATATGGCTATCGATCCCCGTCGCGATCATAGCTTCCGTATTCCCCGACCCGATCTCAGCATGAAGATCGAATCGCCCAATAGCTGCGCCAGTTGTCACCTCGATCAAGGTGGTCTCTCAGCCGAAAAGAAGGCCAAACTTCCCTTGTATCAAGATTGGATGCTGGCTGCGGAACAAGGGGACGAAGAAGTCAAACAAGCATTGCAGAAAGTGAATCAATGGTGCGACGAAGCTTGCGAGAAATGGTACGGTACCAATCGCAAGAAAGATAAACATTTTGGCGAAGCTCTATATGCGGTGCGCAAGAAGTCTCCTGATTCCGTAGAACAGTTAAAGTGGTTGCTGGAAGGAAGCGGACCACAATTTCCAGCGATTGCCAGAGCAACCGGCTTGCGAGAGGCAAGCCGTTTGGGACCAGAAACCGCAGTTCAACTCGCTCGCAATGCATTGCAGGATGAAAGTCCGTTGGTTCGGGCAGCAGCAGCTGCTGCTCACGATGGCAGCGCCGATCCTAATCTTTTGACTCGCCGCTTAGTCCCATTACTTCGTGATCCAATCCGTTCGGTTCGAATGGAAGCCGCGCGTGTTCTGGTCCTCAACGGAATCAATCGGCTCAGTGGTAATGACGATCAGGCTTTGGCGCTCGCTTTGGAAGAGTACAAGACAGGCTTGAATAATGACAGCGATCGCGCAGGAGCTCATCTAACCTTAGGTGCAGTGGCGGAACAATTGGCGAACGCAGCGATTGCAGAAAAGGAATATCGAATCGCAATTGCCTTAGAGCCTAGCAGTTCGGGTGGTCGCGCGAATTTGGCAGCCCTGCTTGGTCGACAAATGGAACAGCTTGCCCGAGATCCGTCTGCAGCTGAAAAAATTGTGGCTTTGCAACAGGAAGTTGAAACGTTGAGGGATGAGGAGTTAGCGTTGCTGAAACGCGACGCAGACTTGTTACCGAGCAACGCAAATTTGCAATATCGTCTTGGCTTGGCTCTTTATCTGGCGGGGGAAACCGCTGAAGCTGAAAAGCGATTGCAAAACGCGGTCGATCGTGATCCAGCGGATGTAAACTTCTTGATGGCGTTGGTTCTTTTACAAGAGCGTTTAGAGAAAATCGCTGACGCAGAAGGTAACGCTAAAAGACTCTATCAACTGGCACCTACACCAGTGCATGAAGAAATCCTGAAGCGAATTCAGAGCCTGCGAGGAAGGTAATCGCGGCGTCCAATGCAGTGTTTAGCAATTTACTTCACGCTTGGACGCGATAACGACACGAACTTGAAACAAGAAAGCATACGATGCAATACCGGCAACTTGGAAAAACGGGAATCAGGATTTCTGAAATTGGATTTGGTGCCTGGGCACTGGGAGGACAATGGGGAGGACAGGATGATCGTGAAAGTGTTGCCGCACTCCATCGCGCTCTCGATTGTGGAGTCAATTTTATCGACACTGCCGAGGGATATGGTGATGGACGGAGTGAACGTGTCATCGCAGAAGCATTACGTACGCGATCTGAAAAAGTTTTTGTAGCGACCAAGACACCACCGGCAGCTGGCCCCTGGCCACCCAGTCCCTATTGCCATCATCGCGATCGATACAGCGCTGACTATCTTCGCCGCAATGTCGAAGATCGCCTAAAGCAGCTCGGCGTAGATTGTATCGATCTATTGCAATTGCACACTTGGACTTCCGCTTGGAATCATGACCCGCAACCCTTAATCGATCTGCAGAAGCTCCGCAACGAGGGGAAGATTCGTTGGATCGGTATCAGTACGCCTGAACAAGATCAGAGCTGTGTGGTCGATCTGATGCGGGCTGGTTTAGTCGATACGATTCAGATCATTTACAACATCTTCGAGCAGCAACCAGCCGCGCAGATTTTGCCCGTTGCGGCAGAGACGGGAACGGGCGTTATTGTTCGTTGTGTTTTTGACGAAGGCGTTCTTACTGGCAAGTATCCGGCGGAACATCAATTCCCAGAAAGCGATTTCCGTCATCGATATTTCATGGGAGATCGCATGGCTCGCAGCGTCAAACGTGTCGAGGCCATACAAGCTGATATTCGTCAATTAGGTTTAGAAGTGCATTATTCCATGCCCGATGTGGCAGCGCTGTTTGCTCTCAATCATAGTGCGGTAAGTACTGTTATTACTGGGATTCGCACCGTAGCTCAAGCCGAGAAAAACGCAGCGGTTTCCGATAAGGCTCCTCTTTCTACCGAAATGATGAATCGACTGCGTCAACATCTTTGGTTGCGCGGCGTTTGGTATGGTGGTAAGTAACGTGTGTTAAGACATAGCATGAGGTGAGCGTCATGATTCAGCTTGGTTTTGCAAGTGCCATCGTTCCTGAAATGAGTCTTGAAGAAGTGTTTCATCTGGCTGCAGATATCGGCTATCGCTGCGTCGAGGTGATGTGTTGGCCGCTCAGCAAGGCCGACCGGCGCTATGCGGGTATCACGCATATCAATGTAAATGAACTTGATGTATCGCGTATTACTGCGATTCATCAATTGGTACGCTCTACGGGTGTCTCGATCAGCGCCTTGGGTTATTACCCAAATTGTTTATCGCCCGACCTGGAAGAAGCCCGACGAAGCGTCGAACATTTACTAGCGGTTATGGAAGCAGCACGCAACTTAGGACTCAAGAACGTCAACACCTTTATCGGTCGCGACTATACCAAATCGGTGGATGAAAATTGGCCACGTTTCTTGGAAACTTGGTTGCCGATTGTAAAACGTGCCGAAGAGTTAGATCTATACATTGGCATTGAAAATTGCCCTATGCTCTTTAGCCGCGATGAGTGGCCTGGCGGCAAGAACTTGGCGGTAAGTCCCAAGATCTGGCGTCGTATGTTTGAAGACCTGGGTAGTTCGCGAATCGGATTGAACTACGATCCATCGCATATGATTTGGCAACAGATGGATTATTTGGCGCCGATGCGAAATTTCAAAGATCGATTGTTTCACGTGCATGCAAAAGATGTACGCATGGATGTGGAAAAGTTGAACGAAGTAGGCATTTTGGCTCATCCGTCTGAATACCACACCCCGAAGTTGCCGGGCTTCGGCGAAGTGAATTGGGGTAAGTTCTTTTCCACATTGACCGACGTGGGATATCGTGGCTCGGTTTGTGTTGAAGTCGAAGATCGTGCCTATGAGGGCTCGTTGTTGGATCGGCAAGAGTCTTTGCGTCAGAGTTATCGCTATTTGCGACAGTTCGCGTGATCGAGCGGTTTTCTTGCGAAAAAGCATAGGCGAACCACAGCCGAGGGCCGAGGTTCGCCTAGTTAGTCAACCATCGCAGAATCGTGGATGTGATCTTCTTTATTTGACTATGGAGGGGGGCTCAATCTGCGAATTCAAGCAATGACGAGAGCATAAAGCTTACTTCATCGCAATCCACGGTGAGGTTCGGATGAGCGTGTCTGATATCCTGTAAGCTATCTTCGAACCGTTCCAGTGCTGGAGCGAGAAGGGATAAATTGTCACCATGTTCCAGCACAATGGCGCGAACGTTATCGAAGTGACGGTTGAGTGTGCGAATGAAGTTTCGGCTCGGATCCACGTCTTCAACTTTGGTGATAAGGTCACTGAGCGAGAAGCCGACGCTGACCAAAACCATGAGGGCTGAGTTTGGTACCACCACGGTGGAGGCAAGTGCGTTTCCGCTGCCTGGTATTCCGCTACCGAGCCGAATGCTGGAGTCTTGCGGCATTGGCAGCGCCTCGAAGTCTGCATCCCCTGGCATCATTGAATTCCATTCCGCCTCGGATTTGAATGTCGAGAAAGGGTACTCAAATGGCAGGCCTGATCCATCGATGCCCCAGAACGCTGGGCCTGGGAGATCGGCCATCAAATTACAAAGCGGACAATCGCAATCGATGATAGTCTCTTCGCGACTAAGCGTCAGAGGGATACGTTTGCGTTCCATGTCAATAATTTGTTTTGGTGTTCGTCCGCGGAAATCATCTTGAGGTTGATGCATCCAAGTATCGACGAGTTGGCGAATTTTCGTCCTTTCGGTGACGAGGTCCCAGCTTTCGGTGGATTGTTTCATGACGGTTGGTAAACGTACGACGCAACATTCGAGGATGAACTCGATCATGTATTGATAGACGTAGAACTCTTGACTTCCCATCGGTGCATGTTCGTAGGCGAACGAATCTTCTGCCAACGCCAAGGGGCAATTACCCGTAATCGCCCACTGTTCTTGGCGACTCCATAGATCGGCATCAATGCACTCGACTTCATCAAGCATATACTCACGGGGCGAGAGGCCGCCCAAAGTGTTTTGGGGTGTCTGCAGCCATTCTAGGTGTATTTTTTTGCAGAGCGCGTAAGTATTGGTCGGGTCATGAAGCACCACATGTCTGCGTAGAGCGTCCGAGTGATAGCAACGATCGATCAAGAAGTCGAGCATTCCGTCGCCGTATACGAAATCGCGCGAGTTTCGCTCTAAAGCTCTGAAGCGTTGAATACGTCGACTGCTGTGTATGCACCACTGATCGGTAGAGGAGTGAATCATCCAATTGGTAGGCAATTGGTAGCGAATTTTTACGTTGGTGGCGGAAGAACCGTTGTGATAATTGACCGATGATGAATGTTCAAAATGATCATAGCTTGATTCATTGATGAGCAAACGGCCTGGGAGATCAATCATGACGATGCCCGCATCCCAAGGATCGTCCCTGAAACCGCAATGTAGCCCGCGATGGAGCAATCGTTTCCCGTGATTTTCGTAGCGTTCTAGCGCCATTGCTAGTTCCGGAATCGTCTCCGGTTCTGCAGCTAAGGCGCCCACGACACGGCTGACCGTTGACCCGTGAAAATCGCCCCACTTCGCACCTGTTTGATCCTGAACCACCAATCGTACTTCACTCATAGCCAGACTCCCTGTTCCAAGAACGAACTTTCCGTAAATGCGGAATTCCGAAATACTGAATTTCGAAATACTGAATTCCAGACCGCTGAAATCCAAAACACTGACATCCAAAACAAATTGGATATATGTGTTCACTGGATCCCTCGCTGGAAGTTCCCGGACGAAAGTCGGGCTACTCGAGCGGCACCTTCCTAAAGCTATTCCTGGCAGTAGGTTACGACATACCATTGAAATGTCTATCAATAGAAGTATTCGTAAGTTTGTGCACGTGTGAACAGGTAATGGTATATGCGTCCATTATCCAGGTGTCAAGAGATAGGGTACAAAAAAATACAGAACAAGTGTATTGAGCATTCCCTTAGCCTAGCGATGCACACACTTGAAGAATCTCGGCTTGAGGAATACGCTCCTGCTCCAAGCGAAGGTTACTTTCCCGACAACGAGCAAACGCCCTCCCCTCCCCTGCGTTGAGAAATAGAGGTTGCTCGCAGGAAGTTTCGTTGCCACGAATCAATAACGACTCCCAGCGATCCAGGCATACATCATCCATCAAAATGCTCTGCACATGCGGATAACGCTCACGCAGTCGGCTCAAGATCGACAAACCCTCAATGTCGATATCGCCCCAATAAGTGACTCGATTCGTTTGCAGCCACGGCATACGCAGCAAAACCTCGATACCGTGCCCCAGTCCACCCAAAGCAATTCCACGCTGGAGATAAGGAAACGTCAGCAGGTTGATTTTATTCTCCACCAGCACCACATGGACATTCAGTAACCGCAACGCAGTCAGCGTATCGAGGGGTAATGAAATCTCACAACCGGGAAACGATAACTCGCGCATCAATTCCGGATCGAGAACACGCACGATATAGTGTGGCTCGCTTTCACGAAATCCATAACGCTTGGCAAACTGTCGATGCGAATAT
>JBILTA010000807.1:0-9023 GCA_044371785.1 Pirellulaceae bacterium
CGGCGCGTCGTTGGCCCCTTGGATCGTAACCGTGATCTGCGTGGTCTTAGTGTAGCCATTGGTGTCGGTCATCGAATACGTGTACACATCGGTCAACGTATTCGCAGTGGTTCGAAGTGCTTGCACCGCCGCATTGTTGTTATCGACCGTATACGTATAAGCTCCCGTCGATGAAATGTTGATCGAACCATACATTCCGGTAACCGACGATCCGACCGAGCCGCTGGCGCTGCCGACCGTACCTGCTGCGACGCCGACGACGGCCAAGCCTGTGCCGGTATCATTCGTTAGCACACTACCGTTCGGGTTCGTGCCCGCCGTGCCGTTGCTCGTGCCACCCGCTTCGGTGGCGGTGGCCGTATCGGCGGTGGCTGAACCCTGCGTTACCAAACTATCACCGCTGATCGTCCAGGTATAGGGCGAGCTGGTCAGTGTCGTACGACCCGCTTGGCCATCGCTGCTGTACTTGAGGCCCGACGCGCCGAGCGTCACGTTGGTCTTCACGGTCTGAGCAGCCCAGCCGTTGAGGATCGCGTCGTAGTTATTCCCCTTGATGCCCGAGTTATCCAACATGTTCGCCATAGTCGTGACGTTGGCAACGTTCCAGGAACCGATATTTTGGTTGAACGAAAGTGCTCCCTGAAACATGATGGACATGTTCGTCACATTTTGCGTATTCCAAGTTGTGATGTTCCCATTGAACAAACTGGTCTGCGCGAACATATAGGTCATATTCGTGGCAGCAGTTGTAATCCAATTGTTCAGATTCTGGTTGAATGCATCGGCGTTATAGAACGTCCCGGTGAAATTCGTGACACCAGCCGTGTTCCAGGCGCCGATGGCTTGGTTGAATACCGGGTTATCTCGGAACATCCAAGACATATCGGTCGCTGCGGAAGTCGTCCAACTGGTAATGTTGCCGTTGAATCCATTGTTATTGTAGAACATCCCCGCAAAATTCGTCACCTTGCTCACGTCCCAGGAGTCAAGCGACTGGTTGAAGGCATCGGCATCATTGAACATGTTGGACATGTTGGTGACCTTGCCGGTGTTCCAGCCACCGATGTTCTGATTAAATGCCTTGGCTGTTTGGAACATGCCGGACATGTTGGTGACGTTGGTCGTATTCCAGGAGCCGATATTCTGGTTGAAGGCCGTGGCACTCTGGAACATGCCGGACATGTTGGTGACGTTGGTCGTCGTCCAAGAGCCGATATTCTGGTTGAAAACGGTAGCTCCATTGAACATATTGGACATGTCCGTCACGTTTTGGGTATTCCACGTGGTGATGTTCCCGTTGAATAAATTGGTTGCCCCAAACATATAGGCCATTGAGGTGGCGGCAGTTGTGTTCCAATTGTTCAAGTTTTGGTTGAACGCATCGGCGTTATAGAACATCCCGGTGAAATTCGTGACACCAGCCGTGTTCCAGACGCCGATGGCTTGGTTGAATACCGGATTATCTCGGAACATCCAGGACATATCGGTCGCTGCGGAAGTCGTCCAACCGGTAATGTCACCATAGAACCCATTGTTATAGGCGAACATAAACGAAAAATTGGTAACCTTGCTCACGTCCCAGGAGATAATCGACTGGTTGAAGGCATCGGCATCATTGAACATGTTGGACATGTTGGTGACCTTGCTGGTGTTCCAGCCACCGATGTTCTGATTAAATGCCTTGGCTGTAAGGAACATGCCGGACATGTTGGTGACATTGGTCGTCGTCCAGGAGCCGATATTCTGGTTGAAGGCCGTGGCGCCACTGAACATGCTGGACATGTTGGTGACGTTGGTCGTATTCCAAGAGCCGATATTCTGATTGAACGCCGTGGCGCTCTGAAACATGCCGGTCATGTTGGTAACATTGGTCGTCGTCCAGGTTCCGATATTTTGATTAAATGCGGTAGCTCCATAGAACATGTTGGACATGTTGGTGACTGCAGAGGTATTCCAGGATCCGATATTCTGGTTGAACATCGTGGCGCTCTGGAACATGCTGTTCATGCTGGTGACTGCAGAGGTGTTCCAGCTTCCAATATTCTGGTTGAATGCGGTATTCCCATAGAACATGAGAGACATGTTCGTGACATTTTGAGTATTCCAACTGGCAATATTCCGATTGAACATATCGTTCATCGAAAACATATAGGACATTGAGGTGGTAGCCGTCGTATTCCAGTTGTTCAAGTCATGGTTGAATGCATCGGCATCGTAGAGCATCCCATGCATGGTGGTGACCTTGCTAACGTCCCAGCTTCCGATATTCTGATTAAACGCCTTGGCACTATAGAACATGTTGGTCATGTTGGTGACGTTGGTCGTCGACCAGGAGCTGATATTCTGGTTGAACACCGGGGCGCTCTGGAACATGTTGCTCATGTTGGTGACTGCAGTTGTGTTCCAGTTGGAAATGTTGCCGTCAAAGGAGTCGGCACCGTTGAACATAGAGTTCATGGCCGTCACTTTGGCCGTGTTCCAACTGTTCAGCGATTGATTAAAGCCGTTCGCTTCGTTGAACATGCTCGCCATATTCGTGACGTTGGCCGTATTCCATGAACCTAGGTTCTGATTGAAGCCGTTGGTGCTTTGGAACATCGACTGCATCGTCGTGACATTGGATGTGTTCCAACTGGAGATGTCGCTATTGAAATTGGTTGCCAAATAGAAGACCGCAGACATGTCCGTAACATTGGACGTATCCCAATTGGCAAAATTGCCCTTGAGATTCGTACTACCGCTGAACATGTACGTCATCGACGTCACATTCTTGAGGTCCGGCGTATCGGTCGCATTGACGGTTAAATTCGTCGCGTTTAAGAACGCCCGATTCATCGTGGTAAACGCCACGTTGCCCCAGCGCTCGACCGACATCAATTCACTGATGGCCGCACTGCCGTTGAAATTTAGCCCGCCGACTGGGCCGACCATGCTGACCGTGTAAGTGCCCGCGGTCGCATAGGTCTTGCTCGGCGCAGTCGACGTGCCGACCGTGCTGGTACCATCGCCCCAGAAAATGATCGAGTTGCTGGCGATGTTTTGCAGTTGCAGCGTCAGAATGTTATCTGCCCCATTGCGAGTCGTATCCCAAGTCGTCACAAAGCCGGTCGCTCGAGCCGTTGTCTCGTCCGTTTGGGGCACGATATTCAAGTTGACCGTCGCTCGATCGGCTGTGGAACCATCGGAAACCAAATAGTCGAATTGAATCGGACCAGTGTACGGCGCATTGACGGTCAACCGACCATCGGTGCGTAGTGTCAAGACCGTCCCATTGCTGAGCGTTACCGAAGAACCTGCGCCACTGAAGCTCGTGACAGTTCCGCCACCGAGCGTATCGACAATACCAGTAATGGTTCGAGTACTGGCGATGCCCGACGTGTCGTTTGCACCTGGATCGATGACGGTCGCAATGCTTTGAAGGGTGCTGAACGAATCGGTGTTTGCCACCATGCCGGTCGTCAGCAAATTGGCCGCCGATACCGTCGTTCCGTTGAACGTAAAGCTCTCGGTGCCGTAGACCTTGTCAGTACCATCAGGCGAACCTGCTCGGTTATCGACGATCGTATAAAACGCCCCACCACCGTCGGAACCCGAAGTGATCGTGTAGTTATTTCGATTGCCACTGAAGACAACCGTATCGGTTCCTGCACCGCCGTCGATCGTGTCGTTGCCAGCTCCACCCGTGATGATGTTGTTGTTCGCATCACCGGTAAGCGTATCGGCAAATCCGGAGCCCGTCAGGTTCTCAAAGTCCGAGATCGTATCGCTGGCCGCATCACCACCGGATGCTGCACGTGTTGCCAAGTTTACCGACACGCCTGAAGATGAACTCGCGTACGAAACCGTATCGGCACCTGCTCCTCCAAGCAGAATGTCCGCACCCGCAGCTCCCTCGATGATGTCATTGCCGGCTCCGCCGTAGATGGTGTCGGCTCCTGCACCACCACTTAATGTATCGTTGCTGTTGCTCAGCGTGAGCTGGATATTATCCAGTAGCGGTCCCGCGCCATCGTTGCCGGCCGAGGTCTCGCGGAACTCGATTCGGGTTGTAGCTGCACTTGCGGTGAAGGTAAACGTCCCAGATGTCCAGGCCGTTGTACTCGTTCCCACAACCGTTTGTTGCAGCGTACCGCCAACATAAACTTCAAAGGTATTGGATGTGTCTGAGCAACCGATTCGGCCCACGTACGAATAGGCGAGAGTATACGATTGCCCGACCGTTAGCGTTACATCTTGAAAGACACTATCGAGGCTACCTCCAACATCCAACTCGATGAGTTGATTTCCATCCAGCGTTGCAGGCGAACTCATGGACGTACTAGCCCAAGGTTCAGTCCCAGCCGCACTCGACCAACCGGACGTTCCTGTCGCGAAATCACCATTGACGATTAAGTTCACATCGCCATTAATCGTGTCGTTACCGGCACCGCCCGAGATAGTGTTGGCGGCGGAACTGCCGGTCAGAGTATCGTTGAACGCGCTACCAGTCAGGTTCTCAAAGTTGCTGATCGTATCGGTACCTGCATTGACCGTGTTCTGCGCTGCGGTCGTCGTCAAATTAACCGTCACGCCAGCCGTAGCGAGCGAATAGCTAACGGTATCGCCGGTCCCAGCACCACCATCGAGCGTATCATTTCCCAACCCACCTTCGATGGTGTTGTTGTTCGCATCACCTGTAATCGTATCCGCGTTGATCGAGCCGACGACGTTCTCGATGCTGTACAGCACATCGGTGGCTGCGTCACCACCTGAGTTGCTGCGTGTGTTCAAGTTCACCGTGACCGCCGCGGACGAACCATAATACGAAACCGTATCGCTGCCCGCTCCGCCGAAGATGGTGTCGCTTCCGGCTCCGCCATTGATCCAGTCGTTGCCAGCGCCGCTGTAGATGAAATCGTTGCCCGATCCACCGGTGACGGAGTCATTACTGATGTTGTCCAAGAAGAGGCGAACATTATCGAGACCTGCGTCGAGGCTAGCTGTTGCCGATGAAACGTCTGTGAAGATAACCGTCGAGTTCGCACCGAGGGCGGTGAACGTGTATTCGAAATCTCCTATGGCGTTTTGAGTCGAGCTGCTGACGATACGATCAACGACTGAGACGCCGCCCGAGATTACTTGCACGCGGAAGCCCGCAGAGCCCGTACCGTTTCCTTGTTTCCAGAAATCGAAGCCGAGATTGTAATTGGCACCGACAACAGTGGAAACGTTTTGCATGATAACGCCGTTGATGGCGGTATCACCGCCGCTGAATGCAGCAGTCGTTGTTCCCAAGATTGGTGTAGGTAATGTCGATGTAACGACGTTCCCGCTGCTTGTCCAACCGGTCGACAGGGCTGACTCAAAGCTGCCGTTGGTGATAAGATTGGCCCCTTCGCCCCAGATCGTATCGATGCCCGCACCGCCATCGATCGTATCGGCCCCGGTACCACCGACGAGCGTATCGTCGCCCCAGCCGCCAGCCACGGCGTCGTTGCCGTCACCGCCATCGAGCGTGTCGTTGCCATCACCACCGGTTGCGTAGTCATTGCTGGCACCGAGCGTGATCGTGTCGTTACCTGTTCCTCCTGCGTACGAGTCGGCAGCCCAGTTCACACTGGCCAGCGGTCCCTTGTTCACCCCATTGGCAGCAAAGATGGTGGCGATTTCGGTTGCGGTAAGAGCACGTCGATAAACGCCGACATCGTCGATCATACCTTGGAAATTATCGACCGAGGATTGGCGGCCACCGATACGAAAATCGTTTTGACCCGCAACCGCATCTCCGATCGTTGCGGAATTCGTAGTGCCCGTGGAAACGAGAGCTCCATTAGCAAATATACTAACGGCTCCATTGTCGAACGTCATGGCAACGTGAGTCCACGTATTGGTATTCACCGTGTATGACGTATCGTTCCAAACATTTCCGGCTGACCAATTGTTCGCAGAGTTCGCGATTACCCAATTCAGTCTTCCTGTGGTCGTATTTCGGCCAAACAAGTATTCGCCCTCACGACCGGCAATTACCGCAACACCGGTTGATTGGGTCCCTGCACCCGTCGGATTCACCCAAGCATCGACCGTAAAAGCATTGGTCATTTGGAAGCTGGTCGACGTTCCAATTTGAACGTAATCATCTACGCCGTCGAACGAGAACGCTTGCCCACTGCGGCCGGTGCTATAGGTTGCTCCACCGACTAGTGTGCCATTATTCTGGCTCAGCGCATCATTTGCATTTCCATCCGCTTTCCAATAACCGACCATACCGCCAACAACACCGCCGAAGGTGTCGTTACCGGTGGTGCCTTCGGAGTATGTGGTTGCCGTACTTGTATAATTTTCACGAACGACCAGATTGTCCACGCCCCAGGCTTCGTCATTCCAAGCCTGATCAAGACTCGAACCGAATCCCAACTTTAGGGACGTTGCAGTCGTGTTGGCCGTCAGTACATAGGTGTGGGTCTGATCGAAACCAGAGGTGAACCCAAAATTGGCGGCTGTAACATCCGCCGTCGTTTCTGTATGACCGTCGGTGGCTCCGCCGGCGAATAGGTTGTTGGACGCAAGAACATCATTGACCCAAACGCGGAATTGATCGGTATCCCACGTATCGATCTCGTTGAAGGTGAAGCTGAGCGTGACTGAGGTTTGATTGCCCGATAGGTTAAAGGTCTTGAAGACATCCTGCACACCGTTGGTGCTGGCTTGATAGGCACTTGGTGTATTAAAAGCCGTTGCCGACGCCAAGAACGGACCAAAGTCCGAATTGCTGGTCACGATCGCTCCCCCGGTCCAACCGGTGAGATCGCCATTGTCAAATGTCTCAATGATCGGTGCGGCAATCGAAGTAACCGTCGCAACGTTACTGCTCGATAAGTCACCATCTTGAAATCGGAACGTCTCAACGCCAGTAACCGTTTCCACACCGTCCGGCGCGTTATTGCGCAGATCAGTGATCGTGACCGTACCGGATGCACTGGTGATCGAGTAGTTACTGCGATTACCAGTCAACACGAGCACATCGCTTCCCGCTCCGCCAATAATCGTATCGATACCCCCACTGGCGAAGATCGTGTCATCGCCCGCACCACCATCGAGGGTGTTGTTGATGCTGTTGCCGGTGAGCGTGTCAGCAAAGGCACTTCCGGCGACGTTTTCAATGTTTGCAATCCAGTCGCTGGAGGCATCGCCGGCAGAAGTTTGAAAGTTGATGCCCAAATTGACAGTGACACCGGCGGTTGAGTTGGCGTAATTGACTGTGTCTGTGCCCGCGACACCGTCGATATAGTCCGCCCCCGCGCCACCATCGAGCGTATCGTTGCCGCCGCCGCCGTAAAGCGTGTCTGCACCGCTTCCGCCGATCAGCGTATCAGCGCCACCAGCACTTGCGTAGACACGTACGTTGTCGAAATCGAGGTCTGAGCCTGAGGGGAAAAGGGATCGGTCGGTGAATTGCAATGTCGTCGCATTACTCGTGGCAGTGAAACTGAAGGTGTAGGTTTGTTTGCCCAGGTAGTTAATGCTCACCATTTGATTGACCAGCGCGGTGGAACCATCCAGGACAAGCGCCTGCAATTGCCCGACACTTTGATCAGCACCGGCAAGACTTCGCGAGAGGTCAAAGCTGAGCGTGTAGCTTGTTCCAGCAACGGTGTTGATGGCTTGACTTAGCGTTCCGCCAACGTTTGTAGACCAACCGCCAAATGAATAGAAATTGCTGCCTTCGGTTTGACGGCCTGCTACGGTCGCTACACCGTCGGTCGTCGTTCCTGTCATCCGCCAGCCAGCAGGAGCAACGCCAGTGCCACCTGCGGCCAGTTCAAAAGATCCGTTATAAACCAGGTTCGCATCATCCCCTTCGAGCCGATCCGTTGCACCACTACCGATGAGCGTGTCGTTGCCGCTGTTGCCGATGAGCGTGTCGTTGCCGTTGGCGGCAGTGAGGTCGGTAACGGAAACGTCGGCCAGGAAAACGCCGGTGCTGAAGCCAGTTAGACTTTGGAACTGAAGATTCGTCGACGTCGATGTGGCGGTAAACGTGAAGAATCGTTCTTGCCTGTCAGGATTCGCTAGGGAGTGAGCGCCGCTGACCGTGACCGATTCGGATTGGGTGACTCCTGCCGCACTGACTTGCATCGAAACCGTCGTTGAATTGCTGGCGGACAAAAGATAACGAACTTGGTACGTGTTTCCGATAACCGTGGTCAGCGATTGGCTGATCGTGCCGTGGGATGTGCCGAACAAATCCACGCTTCGTCCCCCAGAGGGTGAAGCTCCTAGGTATGTCCCGAGCAAGTCCGCGCTTCCGGAGACCACCGTCCAACCACCTATACTCTGACCGCTGGAATAGGTTTGGTAGGGTCCGGTGATCGTCCCATTCAGAAATCGTCCATCGTTTACTAGGTTAGCTCCACTTGTAAGCACGTCGTTTCCAGCAAGCCCTCCGAATGTTTCGTCTGCGGAATTGCCATTGGTGAAGTCAGCACTCCCCGTGCCAGATGTTCCACTGCTTGTCACAGTCACATTGGCAGCAAACTCGGAAGTACTTCCAAAGGTAAAATCGCTCGGCCGAACCGTGGCGGTGGCTGTCACGCGATCGCCTGCGGTGACAAACAGATTTTGTAGAAACTCGACGAACGATGCATTGCCGGATCCGTCCGTCGTAACGTTCATGAAACCAAGGTAGGTTCGCCCCTCGCCGTTGGTCGCGTCTTGCTGACCACTGGGGATTGAGAAAAATTCCAGTCGCAAATTGGTATTGGCTGTCGAGTTGATGGAACCCGAAATCGTGGTACCTGTTGGTGAGTTCACGGCCGACGAGATGACCGGGAAGTTTTGCAACGCATTGGAACCGGTGTCGACATCACCAGTATCGTTCGCGGTGACACCGTTGTTGGCGAGGTCGATGCCGAGACCTCCATTGCCATAAATGGAGTTACCAAGAATCGCGTTCCCGGTCGTTGAACTACCGGAAATGACAATCACTCCGGCAAGGTTCGATCCCGAGATGATATTCCCCGCGCCAGTGGTCGTGCCACCGACGG
>JBILTA010000759.1:0-2765 GCA_044371785.1 Pirellulaceae bacterium
TGGTAAATTGCAAAAATACACTCGTGATGAAATCGAAGTGTTAATCGATCGGGAAGGTGGCAAGCCTGCGGGGAGTGTTTCGAAGAAGACCAGTTTTGTGGTTGCTGGCGAGGATGCAGGCAGCAAGCTTGAGAAAGCTCAGCAATTGGGTGTTAAGGTGATCAGCGAGGAAGAGTTCGCGGAGATGCTTAAATGAAAACCCCGTTTGCACCGAGAAGATGCAAACGGGGGGATGTTGTTCAGTGTTCAGTGTTCAGTGTTCAGTGTTCAGTCTGAAGTCTGAAGTCTGAAGTCTGAAGTCTGAAGTCTCAAGTCTCAAGTCTCAAGTCTCAAGTCTCAAGTCTCAAGTCTCAAGCCTCAAGCCTCTCTCCTCACACTTCCTTGGCGTTGATCCAGCTCATGAGTTTTCGTAGTCGGCGGCCGACTTGTTCGATGAGATGATTGCGTTCGCGACGTCGAGCCGCTTTGAAGGAAGCTGCGCCTGCTCGGTTTTCGAGGATCCAGTCGCGTGCGAATTGACCGGACTGAATTTCTTTCAGGATCTTCTTCATTTCTTTGCGAGTTTCTTCGGTGATGATACGAGGACCGCGTGTGTAATCACCGTATTCAGCGGTATTGGAAACGCTGTAACGCATATAGTTGAGACCGCCTTGGTAGAAGAGGTCGACGATCAACTTCAGTTCGTGCATGCACTCGAAGTAAGCCATTTCTGGTTGGTAACCAGCTTCGACCAAAGTATCGAAGCCCGCTTTAACTAATTCGCTGACACCACCGCAGAGAACAACTTGTTCACCGAAGAGGTCGGTTTCGGTTTCTTCCGCGAAGGAAGTTTGGATAACCCCGCCGCGTGTGCCGCCGATACCTTTAGCGTAGGCCAAACCGATTTGTTTGGTTTCTTCGGTGCCGTTGTCGCCGATAGCGATGAGGGCTGGAACACCGCCACCCTTTACGAATTCACTTCGTACCAAGTGGCCGGGACCTTTAGGAGCAACAAGCAAAGTGGCAACGCCCGCAGGTGGTTCAACTTGACCGAAGTGAATGTTGAAGCCGTGTGAGCACATCAGAACGTTGCCTGGTACCAGGTGAGGTTTGATGCATTGGCGATAAAGATCGCCCTGGACTTCGTCTGGCAAAAGGATGTTAATGATATCTGCTTTTTTGGTAGCATCTTCCAGGGACATTGGTTGGAAGCCATGCTGAACTGCCAAATCGAAGTTGGGGCCACCTGGTCGTTGTCCGATGATCACATCGCAGCCGCTGTCGCGCAAGTTTTGAGCTTGAGCATGTCCTTGCGAACCGTAACCGAGAATGGCAATGGTCTTGCCCTTCAGTTTGGAAAGATCTGCATCGTTATCATAGTAAATGGTTGCTGCCATGGTGCCTTCAATCTCTTCTAATAGGTCGACGAAACGTTGAGTGGAGAAACGAACTCACTGCAGATCAATAAAATGGATTTTGGGCAGCAGTGGGTCCAAATCACAGGGAGGATGACGAGCGACTATTCGGTCGCGTTGGTTTCCAGGTTTTCTGGTGAATCGGAATGACGATAATCGGAGGCGCTGCGGACCATAGCGATTCGACCGGTACGCACGAGTTCCAGAATCCCATAAGGACGCATACGCTCGATGAATGCTTCTACTTTACTTTCGCGTCCGGAGATTTCGATCATCACTTCTTCGGGACCGACATCGACGATTCTTCCACGGAAGATCTCGACAAGCTCACGAATTTCGGAGCGCGGACCACCAGGGAGGGCTTTCACTTTGAGCAACATCAAATCGCGTTCAACATAATTTTGCGAACTGATGTCATCTACTTGGACGACGGTCACAATCTTTTCAAGTTGCTTTCGAACCTGTGAGAGGACATAGTCGTCACCCACAACCACAAACGTCATACGCGACAGTTCGGAGTTTTCTGTAGCACCCACTGCAAGAGAGTCGATGTTGTACCCTCGAGAAGCGAGCATGCCTGAGATGTGGGACAGAACGCCGGGGACGTTCTGAACTAGTGCAGAAAGGACGTGCCTCATTGGAATCGCTTTTTTATTACGCCTAACTCATTTCCGCAGTCCGCAAAAACGGGCTGCCAGCCGAAAAACCCATGATAACCACCGTTCCCAATCGTCACAACACCTAGCGATTTGCCGTTGAAGTCCTCATTGGAACCACAATGAGAAAAGCGGACCGATCAATCTTTACGCAGCTTCGCTAAATCAACGTGGAAAGACACATGGAGAGTCTTAAACCTGATTACTATCACAAAAATTAATTCTTGAATGGTGAGGTGATGAAGTCGGATGGAAAGGTTCATTCTTGGGGGGACACATGAGATGCGAAATGGTTCACTTCGAGGCAAATTGAGGGTGAATCGTTTGGAATTTCCCTGCGAATAGGTCCGAAACGATCCGAGCCAAGCTCGAATGGCAGAAAACACACGTTGCCAGCGGTGGATAAATCACTACAATCAGCGGTCTTGTTTCTAAAAGAACTTTGGCGGGCTTGCCGGTCAAAGTCCTTTTTCTTGACAGGGCGGGGCGTAGCGCAGCCTGGATTAGCGCGCCACCTTGGGGTGGTGGAGGTCGCCCGTTCGAATCGGGTCGCCCCGATTTTTTTGGCCTTAGGGCCAAAAAAATAGAGAGGAGAGAAGAGAGCAGTAGAACAGGAGAGCGTCTCCGCTGTAACGGTACTCCAACCGTTTATGGTTGACGCTTTGTTATTCTGCTCTCTTCTCTCCTCGGTCTCCTTTCTCCTGTTCTCCTTACC
>JBILTA010000171.1:0-8988 GCA_044371785.1 Pirellulaceae bacterium
CTGCGGCTACGGGCTAAACGAACGCCTGCGGCTACGGGGTAAGCGAACGCCTGCGGCTGCGGGGTAAGCGAGCTCATGGTTAGGACCGAAAAAAGCGGAGTGAGTTCATCACTTCTTTCGTCTATGTAGACATTTGTTTAATCTGGGGCGGGGCGTTTAGCCCTCAGGTTCGAAGGCCAGGGCGCGGCTGGGGACGCGCGGGTCCGAAGCTGCCTGAAGTTTTCCGTCACTGGTCCACTGAATGGCTTGAGCGATCGCCGATGCCGAAATGCTGCGAGTCACATGGCCGCGGTTCTTGAGGTCGGACAAGATCGATTCGGGCATTCGCTCTTCAACCACCGCTTCATCGGGTTGCCATTGATGATGCACACGAGGTGCAGCTACAGCCGCTGCCACAGACAGGTTTTGATCTAGCACTGCAGTGAGTATGCGAAGCACGGCAGTAATGATTTTCGGGCCACCTGCAGCACCGCAACTCAACACCGGTTGTTGTTTATCGTTGAGCACTAACGTCGGGCTCATACTCGATAGAGGTCGTTTACCTGGAGCGATCGCATTGTTTTCGGAGCCCACTAAGCCAAACGCATTAGGTGTGTTGGGGGCGATGCTGAAATCGTCCATCTCATTGTTGAGCACAACACCGGTGCCGGGGACAATTACTTTGCTACCGAAACTGGTGTTAACGGTAGAAGTGATCGCGACCCAGTTACCATGTTGGTCAGCAGTCGTGAGATGTGTGGTGTGTTTACGATCATCAAAAAGATCGGTGGTCGCATTGGCGGGGACATGATGCGACGTGAAGCGAGTTTTTTGAGTGCGTGAAATTTTTTGGGCCAATGTTCGCGCATAAACTTGGTCGATCAAGCCGCGCGGCACTTTCACAAAATCAGAATCACCTAACCAATGGGCTCGATCGGCGAAAGCGAGTTGCATCGATTCAAGCAGCAAATGATACGCTTGGCCTGTATCGGAGTTCCAAAGTTCAGGTAGCGGAAACTCTTGCAAGATGTTGAGCATCTGTGCGACATGCACGCCACCGGAGCTGGGTGGTGGCATGCCGATGACATCATAGCCGCGATATCTCGAACGGATCGGTTCACGGAACTGGCATTGATACGCGGCAAAATCATCCGCGCTCAAAATGCCTCCATTTTGTTGCATCCAATCGCCGACCATTTTGGCAAACGGTCCACGATAAAACCAATCAGGTCCAGAGTTGGCGATCGATGTCAGGGTAAGAGCAAGATCGGGTTGCAGCAAGAGTTCGCCCTTACCGTAGGGTGAGCCATCGCGTTTGAGCAAGATGCGCGCCGTTTCGGGGTAGCGACGAATGATGTCTGCTTCCGCAGCCATGCGACTGGCGAGGACACGATCAACAGCGAATCCGTATTCAGCGCGAACGATAGCTGGCTCGAAAAGTTCGTTCCAACGCAGGTACCCATGCTTCACAGAAAGTTCATAAAGGGCCGCTAGTTGTCCAGGTGTGGCAACGGCCATAGGTCCATCTTGGCTGAGCGAACCATTGGGTTTACCATCGCGGATGTACATATCTCGATGGGCGAGTTTGGGAGCCATTTCGCGTCCATCGAGAGCAAGCACTTGGCCAGTTGCGGTTCGCACGATGGCAAGGCAACCACCACCGATGCCCGAATTGTGGCTGTCGACGACCGAGAGAGTTAAGGCTGCGGCGATCGCAGCATCAATGGCATTACCACCTTTTTGGTACATGCTGATGGCAGCTTCTGTCGCCAACGGGTGGACGCTAGCGGCGACATTACTTCCGGACGCATAAGTACCTTCTGCGGGGAGTGTATCTGTTGCTGGGGATTGGCTCCAAACGGGCATTGCCTGATGAGCCATAATACCGCTAGATGCGATCCAGCCGAGGCTTGCCGCAGACGTAAATCGCATCCAATCGCGGCGAGAGGAAGCAACAGACGATGTGTGCGGGGTGTTGAGCGGGCGCATGTTTTACCGTCGTGCAAAATGGGAAGCGTAGTGACAGCGAAAAGCAAATTTCGTTTCGACTCTTGTGGTTGATGCAGCGTAGAAACCAAAGGATACCGAATGGGGCAGCCGATATGCCATCCTGAGGGTACTGATTTCCACCGATTCTTGTGGGCAATTCCGAAGGATTCATGTTTGCGAGTCCGCTAGATGCGTTACAATACGGAATGCCCCACACGGTGGGGCGCGGTTTTATTCGTTCTTTCTTAATTTGATTTTGAATTCGGATTGGTAGTTCGCCATGCATACCCAGAAATTTAAGCAACGCGATTGGTCTAGGTTGCTGTTGCTTCTGGCTCTCGTTCCGTTGGTCGGCGTGGTCAGTTGCGATGTGAATGATGTTTTGGATAGTATCGATCAGACTCAAACTGCTGAGGTTCCCGTCACGCCGTTTAAGAAAGGGGAGCCGCTTGATGAGGCCAACATCGAAGCCGCGATCCAGCGCATCAGCATGCTAACCCAGCAAGCCGTACAAGCCGCACCGCCGGACTACGAAAAATTGTTGGAAGCAGGGGAGATTGCGGAAAGTTTACGGCCTCATTTTGATGGTCTCCATCCCTCCGCGATGCCGTTGATTTCCCAGGCCTTCTACAACCAAGCTTGTGGGTATTCCGTTAAGAAAGATCTCGATAAAGCGTTCAAAGCTTTGGACGAAGCGATTGCACTCGGCTTTGAAGATAGGAAGCTGATGGAAAGCGACAGCGACTTGGATAATCTGCGCGATGACCCACGTTATCAAGATGCAATGAACAAGTTCGAGCTTCTGGCTAAAGAATTGCTTGAGAAAAAGATCGATGAATATTTCGTGGCGACTTCCCCATTCCCTTTTGATTTCAGTCTGGAGAATTTGGAAGGAAAAACGGTAACGCTCAAGGAGTTGCAAGGAAGTAAGGTAACGATTGTTGATTTCTGGGGGACTTGGTGTCCACCATGTCGCATGGAGATCCCACACTTTGTCGCGCTGCATAAACGCTTAGGCAGCGAGGGCTTGCAGGTGATCGGAATTAACTATGAACGCGGTGAGAAAGAAGAGAATATCACTCAGATCAAAGAGTATTCCGCTGAATCGGGTATCGCCTATCCGTTAGTGTTAGGGGACGATGCGACGCGCAATCAGGTTCCAGAATTCCGCGGATATCCAACGACGCTGTTTCTCGATAGCAGCGGAGTTGTGCGAGCCTTAACGGTTGGCTACGTTTCGGAAGAAGTGTTGGAAGGAATCGTTAAACGCATTATGGAAAAGAGCGGCAGCTGAAATAAGTTCAAGCTCATGAATGATTGATGTTGGTGATTAGCGACGGTCGTTTTAAAAACGCCCGTCGCCTCTTTGTTTATCGTCCCTTCTGTTTCGCTTACCTGCGCGAGTTCTAACAGCTATGAGTTGTCAAGTTTCGAATTGGGTTCGAATACTGTTCGTGCTATTCGTGTGCCACACTGGTTCCAGCAGTCTTATCGCTCAAGAGCGAGCGCCGTCGCCGCCTGTCGAATCGCCTTCTATCGAAGCAGGGCAAGATTCGAGCGTTAAGCCAGGCATCAACAAAGATTTTCTTGATCCCAACTTGCCGGTAGAGCAATGGGTAGAACGCTTTGAAATCGAGAGCCGCGAAGTATTTGCGGGCCGAAAAGAAATCTTGGAATCCTTGGGACTTAAAGAAGGAATGGCTGTGGCGGATATCGGTTGTGGAACCGGTTTATTCTTGTCTCCATTTTCCAATGCAGTAGGTAGCAGCGGCAAGGTGTATGCGGTTGATATCTCGCCGAAGTTTGTGAAACATCTGTTGGTGAGAGCTGAGAAAGAAACGCTCAAGAACGTGGATGTTGTGTTATGCACAGATCGTACCACCGAGCTAAAGGCAAACAGCATTGACGCGGCATTGGTATGTGACACGTATCATCATTTTGAATTTCCCGCTCAAACGCTTAAGTCGTTGTACGGAGCAATGCGACCGGGTGGATTGTTGGTGATCGTTGACTTTAATCGTATCGAAGGGAAGTCTCGACCTTGGACGATGGATCATGTCCGCGCAGGAAAAGAAGTCTTTCGCAAAGAGATCGAAGAGGCGGGCTTCAAATTTGAAGAAGAACTAGCGGTCGAGATTTTCAAAGAGAACTATTTGTTGAAATTCCGTAAGTAGGTTTGCGAGCATCTGTCTGGTTCTCTAGGTATAGCTATCTGACTTTTCATTAGCCTCCGTCGGACTTTTGTTGGAGCGATTCTTATGGTTCAAGCTGGGAAACGCTCTAGCGATGATTCCGCGTTAGTTTCGGGCGGGGTCGATAATCCGAATCGACCCTTCGGCTTCATTTCTTTAGTGGCTTTGGTCGTAGCTAGCATGATTGGTTCGGGGGTTTTTACTACGAGCGGTTTTGCGATAGGCGATTTGAAGGATGCCCGGCTCGTGGTCGCCGTGTGGTGTATCGGCGGTGTAGTTGCGCTGTGTGGTGCGATTGGTTATGGAGCACTGGCGGCGCGGTTGCCGGGCTCAGGTGGTGAGTATCTTTATTTGTCGCGTGCGATTCATCCTGCAATCGGCTTTTTAGCTGGCTGGATCTCGTTAGTTGCTGGCTTCACTGTACCGATGGCAGCTGCTGCAAAAACCTTTGCGACCTATTTGCTTAGTGGTTGGGCGGGTGGGGAGCAGAACATTGTGTGGGTCGCTGCGGCGGCGATTATTGTGGCTGCGGTCGCCAATATGATTTCAGCGTCCGCAGGTGCTTGGCTGCAAAACAGCATGGTGCTGGTGAAGCTGTTGTTACTGGCAATCTTTATTGCGATTGCTTGGGCTGCGCCGGCTGATAAATGGTATGCGAATGAGATTATTTCGTCGCAAGAGGTTCAACCAACTACCCAGTACCTGCAGTCTATTGGGATCACGATATTGGCGATGGCCAGTTCATTGGTATGGGTCTCGCTCAGTTACACCGGTTTCAATGCAGCCATTTATGTGGCGGGTGAGGCGAAGCGAGCTGAGCGTTGGGTACCGCGTTCGATGTTGGTTGCCACAATAATCGTGACGATTTTGTATGTCGTGTTGAACTACATTTTTGTGCATGGTGCGCCTGCCGAAAAGATTGCGTTTGTGCCTGAAGTTGCGTTGGTGGTCGCTAAGGAATTGTCGGGGGATGGGTTAGCATCGTTAGTGCGTATGATTGTATGTATGGCGACATTTACATCCGTATGGTCGATCGCCATGGCTGGGCCGCGCGTTTACACGCAGATGACCAGTGACGGTGTGATGCCGAATTGGCTAGTGGGGCAGGGGAGGGAACCGCGACTAGCGATTCTGGTGCAAGCGATATTGGCGATTGTGGTTTTATACTTCGCTTCGTTGCAACAGATGTTGGGGTATCTTGGATTGACTCTATCGCTCTGTGCTGCTGTGACTGTGGCATGTGTGTGGATGCCAGCGAAATCCGGTGAGGCATTGATTAGCGTTTGGGCCAAGATTGCAGCAACTTTGTATGTGGTAGCGAGTTTGAGTTTGATTGTCTTGGCATCCTTCACACGGGTGTATGAAGCGATAGCAGCCGGGGTCACGATCACTTTAGGAATCGTGCTTTTAGTGCTGTGGAGTTTGGTACGTGGCAAGTAGGTGGGAGTCTCTTGGTACCTCACAAATGAAAGCGAAGGAATGCAGCGGAGAGGTGTTGTCGAAGGAGCTAAGGAGCTGCCTTGTACCATTTGGAGGAGCCTGAAATCTCCTCCTGTAGGGGGTGTTTAAGGGTTTTTTCGACTTACGGGAACCATTTTCGAGCGCCCCTCGTCTACCCGAACACCGGATAAGCTACGGTTCCCGCATAGATTGCTGGCATCGTCGAGCCGGGCTTGTTCCACTTTTCTTTGGATTTAAAACCGCTGCGTTTTCTCAGTGAGACCTAATTCTATGCGCCGCTTCTTCCTAAAACGGTACTTCACCTTGCTCCTAACCGCGACCTTGGGATTCACCCAAGTTCCACTGTATGGGGAAGAAATCGGCTTCATCGAGAACTTTGCTCTCGCCAAAGACCGAGCCCAGGTTTTGCCACAGTTGATCCCCGATACAGAGGATTACTTCTACTACCACGTCCTTTTCTATCAGTCCGTAGGTAAGGTGGCTGATGCTCAAGCGATGCTGAACAGTTGGGTTGATAAACTCGGTTGGAGCGATTTGGCTCGGCGTATGGAAGCTCGCCAGATGATGCTTACTTACAGCACTAATCGTGAACAGACAATTCAATATCTCATCTCACAGCTTAATGCGAACCTGGCACATACACCTCCTCAGCGCGATCGAGCTGCATCGTTGAGCACGAAGCTCGATGCAACCTTGGTTGACTACGCCAATATTCTGAAACGAGCTATCGATGAGAATCGAAATTTATCTGGTGTTGAAGACAATGCGCTTCTCGATGTTGTGCCGCATCTCAATGGCGTGGATGATCTGCGAGCTTGGTTGTCTCGTATCAATCGAGTCGATGTTTCCAATTTGGTTGAATTGATTGTAAAAGAGCTTCGTTCTCCCGGATCGGCCGGATATGGGTGGGCACCGATCCATTCGAAGCTCACACTGGCTCAGCTGATAATGTTGGGTAAAGCGATGCCCGAGTTGTATGGCAATGATCGCTTTGTGCAAGTTTATTTGCAGCGATTTAAGCCTGATGGTGATGTGACGTTGGATGATCGCACTGTAATGCGAGAATACTTGCAACGTCTGGAAGACTTTGTGCAGACGCTTCCGGAAAGCCAACGTAATTTGCAAGCCAGTGTGCTGCATCGACGGCTTGACTTCGATCGACAGCAGGGGATTTTTGATCGAGAACGATTCATCAAGTACCTTCAATATCCACGCAGTGTTTGGTACTACAGCCCCGTTTATTTGCGAGAACTCAATGGAGCCGGAATGGTGGATGTGGGGGCCGATTATCGAGGTGTTGTACCCGAACTGCCGCCTATTGGTGATGATGGCTCATTGATTCGAGATTACTTGGAGCATTTCTTTCAAGCAGATCCGAATGTAGATGCTTTCAAGAAATGGATTGAATTAGGGTATTTGGAAACAGTCTTTGCAGAGACGAAGATACTTTATGGCATCGGTGATGCTCGGCCTCATTACGCGAGGTTGAGTCCAAGTCAACAAAAGGAGATCAAGGATCGCGTAGAGTTGAAATTCGCGAAAACCAATGCTCCCTACTTTGATCCAGATCAACCCGTTCAGCTTGAGCTGGCATTGAAAAATGTCTCCGAGTTGACGATCAAGATCTACCGGCTCAATTCGCGAAACATCTTGAAGCAAAACAATGGCGTGATATCCACCGATGTCGACCTAGATGGTTTGGTCGCGAATGTGCAGAAGACTGTGACGTATTCGCTCCCTACGGATCGGCGCCACTTGGAGTCGATCGACTTGCCGGAATTGCAAGGGCGAGGGATATGGGTGGTTGATTTTCTCGGTGGTGGGCAGAGATCCAGAGTGTTGGTTCAGAAAGGCCAATTGCGCTCGCTGCAACGTTATATGCCTGCAGGAATCGTGATGCGGATTATTAACGAAAGTGGTGAGCACGTACCTGAAGCCCATGCCGAAATTGGTGATCGTGTCTATAAGCCCGATGAAAAGGGGAATATCTTTATTCCTTACGGTGAGCAGACAATAACGGCCAATTTGTTGTTAGTTGCGGAGAAGTTTGCAAACTACGAGGTCATGGTTCATCCGGCCGAGGCTTATAAGCTCGAGAGTTCTTTTTTGGTTGAACCTCAAGGATTGTTGAGCGGAGCAAAAGCGAAGGTCGTAATTCGGCCACAACTGTTGTGCAATGAGCAGCCCGTGCCGTTGACGGCGCTGGACGAAGTCTCTTTGACGATTGATGCGGTCGATATGGATGGAATCTCGACGACTCAAGTCATTGAGAATCAGAAGCTGGAGAATGCCGAGGAATATGTGCATGAATTCTTGGTTCCGCAGCGACTATCGAACTTGTCTTTTACGCTGAAAGGTAAAGTACGGAATCGAAACTTGGATGTTCAGCAAGAACTGACAACAAGTTATACGACGACGACCAATCAATTGAATCGTACTCAGCAGTTGGGCGACTTTTACTTACAGAAGCACGCAGGTGGGTTTGTGCTGCATGCTTTGGGCCGCAACGGCGAGCCGTTTCGACGTTTACCGATTCGTTTGCAGATGAAGATGCGCGGTGTATCCAAACCGGTTCTCATGACGCTTGCCACCAATGAGAAAGGTGAATGCGATTTAGGGAGTTTGGTGGATGTTACTGCAGTGAATGCCGAATGTGATTTCCTGCGAAATCGCGGTTTTCAATTACAGGCAGTGACGCATGATTGGCCGGCCCGGTTGCATCAATTGTCCGAGGAGCCATTGGAGATTCCGTTTGGCGGGGAGAAGTTAGCCGGACGTGTCTCTTTGGTTGAATATCGAAACGGCGAGGTTTTTCAAGATCATACAAGCTCGCTGGAGTTATTGAGTGGTTCGATCAAGATCAAGCCCCTGCGACGCGGCGATTACATCTTGAGCGATCATTTGTCGGGGCAGACTGTTTCGATTGCAGTGGCTGAAGGGAAGAAGTCTCAAGATGTCTTGCAGGGGAAGGGACGGTTTCTTGAGCCGCATCGCTATCGGCCTGCCCTCATTCGTCAAGCAAAGGTCGCGGATGGGAAATTGCGAGTGGAGTTGGCCGATATCGATTCATGGACTCGCGTGCATGTTGTGGCCAGTGCATTCGATAATCGCGTGAGTTTGGCTAGCAGTATGAGGTTGTCACACGCGACGCCCTATATTTTGGGTCGCTCTCGAACACCCACGTTGTTTGTCGAGTCGTTGAGGCTGGACGAAGAGTATCAGTATGTGATGGGCCGCAGCAAGCAGCCCTATTTCCCTGGTGTTTTGTTGGCTCAGCCTTCTGTATTGCTGAATCCTTGGGATTTATCAGCGACCGAAAATGATCGCCGCGATGCAAGCGCAGGTGATCCGATGATGGCTAAATCGG
>JBILTA010000811.1:0-2758 GCA_044371785.1 Pirellulaceae bacterium
CTAAGATAAACGTAGCGACGAGTGGCGCAAGGTAAAGAGGTGACGGGAGCGTGTGACGAAGATGGAGATACGCTGGCCACGTCGCCGTCGTCATAACGATTGCCCACAAGAGGGGAGTTACGAATGGATGGAAGATGAACCACAGCGCGGCGATAAATCCTATCAGTAACAGGCCCGCTAACAGCTTTAAAATCCCATGTGTTGATTCCCGCGATCCTTGGGGCGCGCACACATCGCTCGAAAAACTCGCGCGCACACCCGAAGAATCCGGGAGTCCTGACATAAGACCAAATTCTTCCGATTGCCCTATGGCTTACCAACTGATGTCGCTGGCACCATGTAACGGTATCCGGCGAGAAGCGCGACAGCTCCGACGACAGACATAACAAAACTTGCGGGTTGACCGTCTGAATAAAAACCAAGCGCCCGACCAATCAACGAACCGATCAATGCGCCGGAGATTCCGACCACGGTTGTTATGATAAATCCTGCTGGGTCTCTCCCCGGTAACACTGCTCGAGCGATAAGTCCGATTACGAAGCCGATGAAAATTGTCCAGATAATTGTCATTGCGCACCTCACGTGATGACGGTTTCGACGTGAGGATGCGCCGTGTGGGAAATTATCGATATGGCGAGACTCACACAGCGTACGGGGGACAAGTGAGTGTAGTGATGGGACTGTCTGGTCTTGTGCGTACGAACGATCATGTCCCTTCCCGGGGGCGATTTCTATACTTAGTGCGTCTTATTAGAGGGGGGACTATGCAAACTCAAGAGATGGAACACGGCAAGAAAGTAACAGAGAAATCGAGATACGAGTTGATTGAGGGAGTTTTTGAACGGGTGGAAGCGTTATCTCCCCGAACATTTGCGACCGCAGCGGCCCTGTCGGTGGGATCGTCGCTTTTGCTTCGGCTTATGGGCCGACGGCATGACGCGATCTTCGTCGGAGAGTGGGCTCCGACGCTTCTCATGATGGGTCTTTATACCAAAGCGATGTCGGAAGCTCGGCGCGGGTTGAGTGAAGGGACGGGTGCTCGCGGCTCTTCCGGCGAGGTGGCGCACTAAGCAGGCGGGAGGCGGCGGGTTAGAGTTGCCTCTCGCGCATCATGCATCCGATTTTTTACTACCCTGCGGGCTCCGTCCCTACGAGCACTTCGTTCGAGTAGGAAGGGGATACTATAATGAAGAGATTCATTTGAGGTGTTTCGAAGAATCGCACTTGCAATCCTTGGCGTTTGAACTCTGTCGCCGCGGCTGTAAAGCCGCGCGTTGGTCCGAGCACGAGGGCGCCGCCTTGCTGGAGCTCTCTCGTGAAGCGTTCTATGGTTGGTAGCTTCGCACCGTGGAGAGCTTCATAAACCTCGGCCGGGATGAATCGCGTCGTTGTTTTTTCAGAGTGGTTGAGGCGCTCTTGGGTATCTAGGGAGAGCTCCGCCAAGATCCTGAAGTCCGCAGGCTCAAGGCCGAGTATGGAGTTATTCGGGAGCTTGGAGACGAGAGGTAGGCCCACCGACTTGGTTATGAGGCGTTCATTGATCGGCCGCTCAAGGTCTGAAATGCGGGTGGCTGTAGTCGCTGAGAGTGCGGCGACGCATCCAAGGATAATAATCAGTTTGCCACAAGCGATTTGGCGAATGCCCTCGAAGAATTGGTAGAGTCCTACAGATGTCCATATCGAGATCGGTAGGATCAGGAACGCAGAGCGATAAGAATCGATTCGATTGGTGAAAATGAGTATTCCGATCGTCCACAACGTGCACAGCCAGAGTGTTACTTCCAGCCACCGATGTTGAAAACGTCGTAGCGTCATCATTCCAACTAAGAGGAAGGGGAATAATAAGGGGCAATACAACCGAAGAAACATCGGATCCGCTTCAAAAGCTGCAGGGTCTCGCGTCTCTGGACGGAATGGTGAGAGTACTGTTACTAAGTTCGGCCATGTTAGTTTGGCGATGATTGGTTTCGAGAAAGTTATGTAGTCACTGAGACTAAAAATCCGAGACGGGTTTTCTAGGGCTTTCCACTTTGATTGCAAGAAATCTGGCCAATATCCGGTAATGAACATGCCGGGAATATGCTCCTGTCGGGCGGATGTAAACATACCTACCCGCCCATGCATCGATTGCCAGTACACGATCCCCGCGATGCATAGGCAGAACGTTGTCGCGACAAAAACCTTTTTTCGTATCTCAGTGGCTGAGCAGATGATAATTCCTGCAGCCGTAAGGGGTGTAAGCATCATGACCATGAGCCGAGCGGGAGCGTAGCCGAGTGTTGTGATGAAAAGCGCTAGAGCAGCCCCAACCGCAAGTCCGTAGCGAGGTTTCAAAACGAGAGCTGAACAGGCCCAAAACGCCACTATGAGAGCAGAAAATGTTCCCGCAATCGAGCTTCCATATCGACCGAAGATGAGGACGAGTTCGTTTAATCCGCATACCGCTAGAGCGATGGTTGCCATTGAGGGGTTAAAGAGGTGTCGCATCATTCCGTAGAGTGCTGCGAGTCCAATTGCTGTCCACGTGACGGACGCGATTCGAGCGGTAAACATAGACGGAAAGTGGGGGAGTAGTTCAGAGGTTACTAATCCGTACAGGAGGGAGCGATTGCCTTCGCTTAGCAGCCCCTCTGACCACAAAAGACGCGAGTAGAGCTGGTGCGCTATCGATACGTGGTCGGTAAGCTCCGTGAGGAACCCTTTGATGACAACTGCCTCCCATACGAGGGGTTTGTAGGAATATGAATCGAGATTGTGT
>JBILTA010000172.1:0-8981 GCA_044371785.1 Pirellulaceae bacterium
TCTTGATCAGCCGATTTCGAATTTGAATCTTTCGGTTCGCGCTCGAAAGTGTATGGTGCGTTTGGGAATCAACACCATTGGTGAACTGATTCGCAAAACGGGAGACGATATGCTTGAGTGCAAGAATTTTGGTGTTACCAGTTTGAATGAAGTTCGTCAGAAGCTAACGCTGATGAACCTGAAGCTGCGTGGTGACTGATCCCTTCACCACAATTCGACTAACAGTGTGAGGCGATTGGAATCGACAGGTTCCAATCGCCTCTTCGCGTTACATCTCACCCCGAGATTGAGCTGATATGAACTCTGCTCCTAAGCCATTTGATTTTGAGTTAATTGCGAATGACAGTGCAACGGGGGCGCGGCGTGGTCGTTTTCATACGCCGCATGGGGTTGTGCAAACTCCCACGTTTATGCCCGTCGGAACGCAGGCCACCGTCAAGGGACTGACGATTGATCAAGTTGCGTCGACGGGTGCAGAGATGATATTGGGTAACACTTATCATCTTGCCTTGAGGCCTGGTAGTGCGTTGATTGCCAAGCATGGTGGCTTACATGAGTTCATGGGCTGGAAAGGGCCCATCTTGACCGACAGTGGTGGTTTTCAGATTTTCAGTTTAGCGGATCGGGCCAAAATCACAGAAAAAGGGGCCGATTTTCGCTCGCATATCGACGGGCGAATGTTGCATCTAACGCCAGAAGAATCGATTCGGATTCAGGAAGAATTGGGAAGCGATGTCGCCATGGTGTTGGATCATGTGATAGCGTTGCCATCACCTCGCGAAAAAATATGGGAGGCGCATTTGCGGAGTATTCGTTGGGCCGAGCGTTGCCTCAATGCTTCCACCCGAAAGGATCAAGCGAAATTTGCGATTGTTCAAGGTGGCTTGGATGAAGAATTGCGAGTGGAATCAGCGCGGCTTTTGCGCGAGTTTCCCTTTCCGGGCTTTGCGGTGGGTGGATTGAGTGTTGGTGAGACGCCCGAAGAAATGTATCGCATTATATCGGCCACAACGCCCGAGATGCCGGTAGAGAAACCGCGTTATCTGATGGGGGTTGGGCGTCCGATCGATTTGATTGAAGCGGTATCGCGCGGTATTGATTTGTTCGACTGCGTTATGCCAACTCGCAACGGTCGCAACGCGTTAGCCTTCACCGATGAGGGACCGATGCGTTTACGAAATAAGTGTCATGCCGAAGATCAGCGACCGCTCGAAGAGCATTGTCCCTGTTTGGCCTGTAAGCATAGTCGCGGATACATTCGTCATCTATTCCAAGCAGATGAAATGTTGGGACCCATTCTCTTGACGCACCACAACCTAACCTACTATCAGCGTTTGATGCGCGATGCACGGTTGGCTATTGAAGAAAATCGATACGGTGTTTGGATGCAACAAAAAATTGCAGGCTGGCAAAAAGAGAAAGAGTCATTGCCGTAGCAGTCTACTTTGTTGGCGGTTGGCGATCGAGCTCTTTTAGTTCAGCGACAGCGGCGTCATATTTAGTTTGCAGTTGCGGTAGTAGTCGAAGCAAATTGCCATGGTAGATTTTTTGTAGCACTTCGTCGGGTAGATAGACTCCATAAATGTTCCAAAATCCCTGCGGTGGGAAATTTTTTTCACTGTATGGGAAGTACTCGTCGTCGGTTTCAAGGAACCGCCAATACAATCGCAAACGTTCTTCGGGCCAAGGTCCGTCTGTGCCGAAGAGGACTCGATCTTGGTATTGAATTAGAAACTTGCGAGCTGAGTAAGGTTGACGTCCTAGCTCCGCGATACGTGATGCCAGTTCCACATAGAGGTTGGGATAGGTATCAAGCCATTGGGCGGTTTGTTTAAGATCTTCTGCATCGTTGCCTAAATGCGCTGCGATAAAAATCGTGTCTGGATGTTTGGCGATGACGTTGTTACGGGCTGCGTGTAGAGAATCGCGTGAAGGAAACTTATCGCTAGGAAAGGCCCAGTCGGGATGACGCGAGAGTTCTTCGAAACGTTCGTTGTTGGGGGTGATTGGCTCGAAGAATGCCGATGGATCGGCGGTATGCATGATGATCGGAATGCCGAGTTGTCCGCAGGTCATCCAGATGGGATCGAAACGCGGATCGTCAATTTGGATTAAGCTCCCGTCGCTGTTTCGATACTCTAAGCCAAACTGCTTAAAGAACTTTAAACCGCAGATTCCCAAGCGAGCAGCTGCGCGGAGTTGTTCACAGGTCAATCGAACGAAATCTGGTTGGTTACAATCCCATGTTTCGGGGCGCGTTCGCTCACCACGACCAACAAAATCGATGTTGGCGAAAATCGCAAATCGATTGGGGGCCCGCTGAAGGAACTCGATGTGTTCGTTGAGCTTGTGGCCCAGAGTTCCATCTAGACTGATACACAACGCGATTTGATTGCGGTCCATAGCCGCAATGAAATTGGCTAGGGCTGTGTCATCGTGTCGCAAGCGAATTTGAAAATGGGTATGTAGATCGATTACCGGGAACTTTGCCGATGGTAACAGCGTCTCCTTGACACGCAGCCGAGGTAGAGGGCGGAAGTCTGCTAAGGGAAGGTTAGGATCTGCTTGAGGCGTAGTGTTTTGTGCGACAGCCTTTCTCTCGACCATTGAAGAGCAGATCGCTATCAAAAATAGTCCCACAGCAAAGGGGAAATGGCTCGTTCGTAGTGAAATTAGGGCGATCATCATGTTGGTGTGCGATAGGGGGAGTGGTGTAGTGTTGCCTTGAGATCCCAGGATTAAGGGGGGAGGGGACAGGAAACCTAAGAACTTGTCCCGACTTATAGCTTAAAATCTGGTATGCTTCCGATGTGCCAGGAACATTTAGCGGGCCCAAAATAACCGAATCATGGACAAAGATTTTACCGAGTTTCAATCGATCGGCGAACAGGATGCCGCTCAGAGATTGAGTTTGCAGAGCAACCAACCTCCAAGCGAGGTCCCCGGTTATCGTTTAGAGCGTCGGTTGGGGCAGGGTGCGTTTGGACAGGTTTGGGTTGGCTATGATCTCAACACAGGCCGCCAAGTCGCCATCAAGTTTTATCTGCATCGTACGGGTGTGAACTGGGCTCTATCGCGCGAGGTCAAGCATTTGGTGACGATGTCGACCAATCGTCACATCGTGCAAGTGTTGCAGGTGGGTTGGGAAGGTGATCCGCCGTACTACATCATGGAGTACTTGGAAAACGGATCGTTGGAAGATCTGCTTCGACGGGAAAAGCAACTGACTGTATCCACTGCGGTCTCGATGTTTACCGACATTGCCAAAGGTCTAAATCACTCGCACGGTAAAGGTGTGTTGCATTGTGATTTGAAGCCCGCCAATATCTTGCTGGATCAAGATTTTAGGCCACGGCTGGCTGACTTCGGTCAAAGCCGCATGTCGACCGAACAGTCACCGGCATTGGGAACTTTGTTTTACATGGCCCCGGAGCAGGCGGATCTTTCTGCTTCGCCAGATGCACGATGGGATGTGTATGCACTTGGTGCGATTCTATATGCAATGTTGGTGGGTGAGCCTCCCTATCGAAGTGATAAGATCCTGACTGAGATTGAAAATGCGAAGACGATCACGGAACGATTAGAACGCTATCGTCGCGCGATCTTTGAAGCTCCTCCGCTGAGAGAGTTGCAGAAGACACGTGGCGTTGATCGAGCGCTCATTCAGATCGTGCAACGATGTATTGCTCGAGAGCCTGAACGGCGTTTTGCAAACGTGCAACAGGTGTTGGAAGCCTTATCGCAACGGCAAGCGTTGCGATTGCGTCGTCCTTTGCAATTGTTGGGTGTGGTAGGCCCATTATTGCTGGTGGCGGTAATGTCCTTCTTTGCGATACGGAGCATTCGGCTCTCGGAAGCTGAGACTTTGCAACGACTGCAGACACGAGCTTTGGAGTCAAACCGATTTGCGGCGCGTTTCGCCGCGCGATCGATCGAAAGTGAGTTGGTTGAAGTGTATCGTTTGCTGGAAGAAGAAGTCCGGATGCGAGATTTTCAGCAGCAATTTAGCGAGGCACTTGAAGCAACCGAGGATGGACGCGCGGCGCTGGTGGATTCGCATGACGCCGCGGCCGTTCCCAAAGCGTTTCGCGAGCAGCCACAGCGTCAGATGTTGGATCGATATTTGAAAGAGTTGACGAATCGATGGAGCAAAACGACTTCGAATCATCTGTTATCGAAAGTGAATAGTTTGTTTGTGACCGATTCAGCTGGCACAACTTTTTCGGCAGCGTTTCGTGAGAAGACAACCGACGAGCAATCGCCGGTTGGAAAGAACTTTGCCTATCGCAGTTACTTCAATGGTGGCCGAGATGACGCAAAAAGCTCACGCAAGGCGGCAGAGTTCAAGCCAATTGGTGATACACATTTATCAGCAGCCTTTAAGAGTACCTCGACGGGAACGTGGAAAGTTGCAGTGAGCACGCCGGTATGGTTGGATGAAAGTTTATCTGCCGAGGGGGCTGATACAGCGGTGAGTGATGCGGACGAATCGCAAAATGGACGGGGCAAAGTGTTAGGTGTTTTTTGTTTGACGATTGAGTTGTCGGATATCAGCATTCTCGATGAGGGTGAGTTTGTTGAAGAGGACAAAAGTCAGATTGCAGTGCTTATTGATGGTCGTGACGGTGTGTTGAAAGGGACGTTGTTGTATCATCCCTTACTGGAGCGAATGGCGCGAAGTCCGATGGCGAGCGAAATCGCACGCGATGGACGTTTTCAGATTGATGAGGCGACCTTGGATCGACTGCAAAGCAGTGGTATTTTCGATTACCAAGATCCGGTGGCAATGACGACTCCTGGTCGGGAGTTCGAGGGTGATTGGATCGCGACCGTCGAGAAGGTGCGACTGCCTGCGGCTGCTAATTCCAGTGGTGATTCCAATGGGCGCTCGGAGTCGGATTTATGGATGTTGGTACAGGAGCGGGCCAGTAATGTTACCGATCCTGTGCGGCAATTGAGCAGTCGTTTGGCAGGAGAAGGGGCCGCCGCAGTGGCCACGATTCTGGCTGTGATTTGTATGTTGTGGTTAATTGTATGGCGTGTGTTGAGGCCAGCTGAGAAATCGATTTGGCGTGCGATGCGAGCAGAATCGGGCAAAGATTCGTCGCTGGGGAGCACCGCCGAGACGATTGATCAATGGTCTTCCAAATAGGGACGTAGGTTCGTTTTTCCGAAGCGACCAATTTCGGGACCGCTTGGTGCAAAATAGGTAAAACCAGAGGACGGGTGAACATTGCCTGGATAGGTTGGGAAGGCGGGTCGAAAAATACTCGCAGATCAGCTAAGATAAGAATCACCAGGAAAAGCTTTTTGAAAGCATGGAACCATCAAACTCGAATGAAAAGTTGAGGTCGCGTCGGATGGACGCTGTTGACGAAGGAATATTTAAAATCTTGCGTGACAAGTTCAGTATGGAACCAAAACTGGATATGTCGTTGGCTGCGCTGGGCGTTGATTCGTTAGGAATGGCTGAACTCACTGTCGATTTGGAAAAGCAATTCGGCATCAAGGTGGATGAAGATATTCTGGGAACGGAGACGGTAGGCGATTTGATTGCTTACGTTCGTTCGAAGCAGCAGAAGTAACGTCCTTAAAGGCGGATCGGGCACAGTTCGTCGGCAAGTGGGTCGGCGTCTTGTTCGCAAAAGCCAAGATGGATGTGCCGCCTCCAGCCTTCTCCAAATTTGCACCCTTGGGACATACTTCCTACTTCACGTCCCAAATCCCACATCGTTTGAACGTACGACGACATTTTTTGTGTACTATCGAGCCAACTTTCTTGGCTTACGTGGCAACGCAATAAATCCGATTTGCGATCCATATAGGAATCGATATCGACCACATGAGTCGGTGTGACCCTTTCACCTAGTGGTGTTCGATTGCCATGCGGTTGGGCGTGATACAGGGTGATGGAACCGGGATAGGGAGCCTGGTGCGGATTGCATGGCATGTTGGGCATGCCGCGCACAAATGCCGCCGAAACCGCTAAGCGACAGGCATTCTGGTGGTCCTCCATGTAATCGATCGGCGAGTGCGTCAACACAATCGATGGGGCTGCTTGGCGAACAACCGAGACAACTTTGGCGAGAAGCTCGGGGGTGTAAAAAATGTTCATGTCATCGCAAAGGGGAGCGTAGAAGTGGGCTCCCATTAGAGCGGCGGCGTCACGAGCCTCCTGCAATCTGGTTGCCGCACACTCGACAGGCCCTTGTGTCATCGAGCCATATGCACCATTAGCAATGTTGAAATAGTGCAATTCCCAACCTTTTTCCGCCAAACGCAGCATGGTGCCTGCCATTACAAATTCGATATCGTCAGGATGAGCGGCGATGGCCAAAACGCTTTTTCGCATACAATGGCTTTCTCCGATTGAGAGGCAGGAATTAGGATGGTAAGGTGAAAGAATATCGCAGCCGATCGGCTGCCGAAAGTCCCTCCCTCCAGTGAATCGATCGCGTTCGACTCATCTCGCGATCTCAGGAAGCAATAATTATGAAATCCCCCACCCCGAGCAACATCCGCGTACTGTTTCAAAAATTGTTGGCGATGACCGCTGCTTGCAGTTCTCTGGTTAGCTTTGCTTCGGCAACGGAACCAGGCAAAACGGATATGCCCTTGAAGTGGCAAATCAAAACGTTGTGCATCGATGCCAACGAAGGTGTGGATGTGGGAGATGTGGATGGTGATGGAAAGCCCGATGTCGTCGCGGGCCGCAATTGGTATTCCTCCCCTGAGTTTGTGGCTCGACCGCTTCGATCGGTTGCAGATTGGAATGGATACGTCGAAAGCAATGGTGACTATTTGGTGGACGTCAATCGCGATGGACGCTTGGACGTGATTGCGGGGTCGTTCCTACCGACCACGGTCCATTGGTATGAAAATCCTGGTGAAAAGGGATTTCAATTAGGTCATCAATGGAAACAGCATTTGCTTTTCGATTCCAAATTCTCCACCAACGAAGGTCAGATGATGGAGGATGTCGATGGCGACGGGAAACTGGAATGGGTCGTGAACAGTTGGGTTGCCAATGTGCCGATGGTGGTGTGGCGTTTCGAAGAGATCGAACAACCAACTGAAGATGGCAAAGGAACCATTAAAACACTCAAGGCGGTTTCGCATATCTTAGGGGCAGATGGAAACGGACATGGACTCGGGGTTGGTGATATCAGCGGTGATGGTAAGTCTGATGTTTTGGTGGGGACTGGCTGGTATGAACAACCGAGCGAAGGCGCTTGGGAAAAACCTTGGAAATACCATAAAGATTGGAACCTTCAAGCCTCGTTGCCTATGATCGTGGTCGATGTGGATCAAGATGGGAAAAAAGACATTGTGTGGGGCAATGGACATAACTTTGGTTTGTTCTGGTGGCGAAACATGGGGGCCAATAACGAAGGCGTTTTGCAATGGGACAAACTCACGATCGATGATTCTTTTTCGCAGCCTCATGCGCTCGCTTGGGCCGATTTGAATAAAGATGGTGCTCCCGAATTGATCACAGGTAAGCGGTATTACGCGCACAATGGCGGCGACCCAGGTGCCAACGACGGTGTTTTACTGGTCTACTATCATTTCGACAAAGAGAGCAGGAAGTTTATTCGACACGATATCAACCGTGGCATGGTCGGCTGCGGGCTTCAGGTACGCGTTACGGATCTTGATTTGAATGGTTGGCCTGATATCGCTGTTGCAGGTAAATCGGGCACTTATGCGTTGCTCAATCAAGGTTACGGTCAAGCGACCAAATAAACCAAATAGGCTAACGGGTGAAAAAGCTTATGCAAGCTAAGCTTTTTCACTGTATGCCAGAAAGGGATTTTTGTGGATACGTCCAATGAGCCAAGCGAAGGAAGGCAGGAACTGACACTTCGCGGCGCGCAACAAGATGTTGATCAGTGGATTAAGACCATTGGAGTGAGATACTTTTCCGAGCTTACCAATTTGGCACAGTTGGTCGAGGAAGTTGGCGAATTGGCTCGACAAATTTCGCGTCGTTATGGCGAACAGAGTTTCAAAGCAGGCGAAAATCAATCGGATTTGTCGGATGAAATGGCCGATGTGCTGTTCGTTTTGATCTGTTTGGCCAATCAAACCGGAGTTGACTTGACCGCAGCGTTACAATGTAACTTGGACAAGAAGACCAAGCGGGATGCTCTTCGGCACAAACAGAATTCGAAATTGACTGGGACCTAAAGCAGTAAGTCGATCGTGCTTTGTGTCGCCGCTTTTTTAAGAAACAATCGAAAAGGTACTCGAAAATGCCCATTACCATCATGCGCCGAATCAAGTTTTGTGCGGGCCATCGTCTGTTTAAGCACGGTGGAAAATGTGAGCACTTTCATGGTCATAACTACGTTGCCGACTTCTTTGTAACGGGTGACGAAGTTGACTCAGTGGGAAGAGTTGTTGATTTCGCGGAATTGAAGTCGCGATTCAAGGGTTGGATTGATGCTCATTGGGATCATAGTTTTCTGATTTCTCAAGCAGATAGCAATGCAGAAAAAGCGTTGCGAATGGTTGAGCCGATGCGTTACTTTGTGTTGCCCTACAATCCAACAGCCGAGAACATGGCTCGTTACTTGTTGGAAAACGTAGCTCCCGATGTCTTAATTGGTACTGGGGCTCGAGCGACGGCGGTTCGAATCTGGGAAACCGAAGAGTCATACGCTGAAGCAACATTAGATGTGACGGAGCATTCCGGCTTGCGAAGCGCGTACGACACAGCCGAAACCATTTGATCGCCGCTTATTTTGCTTGCGGCTCAGGAGCATCGCAGTGGACAAGGTAATGTTGAGCGGATGGTAGCCAAATGCACCTTCCGCTCGACCCGAGCAGTTTCTCGATTTGATGTTCATCAGCCACAAAGCCAACGCCCAGGTCTTCTACAGCATCTTGTGGCAATTTCGCTTGCATAAATATACGTGCACGTTGCAAGTATTCACTTAGCAGCGAAGCGGTTAGGGTGTCAGGGCCACTTTCTTTGC
>JBILTA010000760.1:0-2757 GCA_044371785.1 Pirellulaceae bacterium
TCGTAACATTTTTGACAACTTCGTTGAATTTGCAAAAATGGTTTGTTCACGATCAGGCCCAACAGAAACAACTTCGATGGGGACACCAATCAATTCACTGATAAAGTCCAAGTACTTGAGCAACTGTGATGGCAAATCGCGCCAGCGACGGACTCCGGTGACATCGACCTTCCAGCCTTCCACCGTTTCATAGATCGGTCGGCAACGTCGTAAGTCGTCCGCCTCGGCTGGGAAGTAGGTAATCCGCTTACCATCCAACTCATATGCAACACAAACTTCAATCGTGTCGAAATGACTCAACACGTCTAACATCATCAACGATAGTCCATGAATCCCACTTAAACGTGTGGTGTATCGTACAGCTACGGCATCAAACCAGCCGCAGCGACGTGGCCGGCCCGTCGTTGTACCATACTCGCGTCCAATATCACGAATCTTGTTTCCCAGCTCATTATTCAATTCGGTTGGGAATGGCCCACCACCCACTCGAGTCGTGTATGCCTTGGCAACTCCAATCACATGCTCGATCCAACGCCCAGGAACTCCCGATCCAGCCGATACGCCAACCCCAGAGCTGTTACTGCTGGTCACAAACGGATAAGTTCCATGATCAATATCCAAGAGCGATCCTTGCGCACCCTCTAACAACAACTTTTTGTTGTCATCTAATGAATCAAGCAAGAAGTTGGTGGTATCACCAATTAATGGCCCTAGTGTTTCTGACCATCGGCTGGCCATGGCATATATAGCGTCGGCGTCTAACTGCCCCGCCAACTCTCCGCCACCTAACCCCACTAACCAATTGCGCTTAGCAGCTACGATTTCATCAATGCGATTGCGCAAATTGCCGCGAATAAGATCCGACATGCGCATCGCAAATGTCCGCCCAACCTTGTCGCGATAACAAGGTCCAATACCACGCAATGTAGTGCCGATGTTCTCACCAGCCACAACTTGCTTATTGAGAACCTGATCTTCCAAAATATGCCAAGGCATCACCATGTGAGCCCGCTCGCTAATCATCAAGTTTCGTCGAGGTGAGTTTCCTCGACTTTCCAACCCTGTGATCTCCCGAATCAATGTGTCAGGCTCAATCACTACTCCAGGCGTAATCACATTCATCACACCCGGATGCAAGATCCCGCTCGGTACATGGTGAAGCTTATAAACCTGGTCTCCAAAAACCACGGTGTGCCCAGCATTTGCCCCACCTTGATAACGCACAACCACATCGTGTTGCGGCGCCAAAATGTCGACAAGTTTGCCCTTAGCTTCATCTCCCCATTGCAATCCGATAACACAACTTGCTGGCACGCTCTTACATCCTTTACTGCAATCTAGTCTCGCTGGCACGGCAACAATACGACTCACCATCCTCGAACTGACGTCTTTTTTTCGACGGGTTATGGCTCGATTTCATCCGGCTCGTCGTACTACTGTTCGACGTCATGCCATCAAGCCCGAGCAGAGGGGGGTATTCTATAGGCACGAAGTTTACCACCTCGCAAGTCTTCGCGACAGCCAATAGTGAACAAAACAAAACTCAAAACATCAACCACAAAATCCCCACAAGCAGTACTTTCCGGTTGTGCCGATTTTGCGGGTTATCACATCTAATGAACTGTTTCCCCTTCGATCTAACCTAACGACCAAACGAACCACTTCGTCTCCTATAGCAAGCAGGATAAAATGAATTGTAGGCTCTGTATCGCCACCCCTCCTTTGGGTAAAGGCTTTTGCGGGCAGAAATTGAAATTGCGGAGCTTTAGTTTGAACGCGTACTCCATCGCCATAGGTAGTAGTTTCACCGTAGAACCGCTGCGCACTCCGCTTCAACATTGGTTTTCTTTTCTGGGACGTAACGCCGAGCTTTCCTTGGTTCCTTACGGTCAAATGATGCTGCATTTGATCGATCCCAATAGCCCTTGGCAGCGAAACGAAAAAGGGTTCAACATCCTTTTGTTTCGACCTAGCGATTTGATTCAAAATGGTTCTGATTCGGTACAGCTCCATATCGCAATCAACGAGTTTTGCAGTAAATTCGAAAACGCTAGCCGCCAGTGGCGAGCTCAAACTTTGGTGATTCTGGTAACCCCTCAATCGCATTCAATTGCTCCAGAAGTATGGCCTGCACTTGAAGCGTCATTGATGTTACGCCTAAAGACCACCACGCAAGTCGACGTCATCAGAGACGATCACATCTTTCAGTCCTATCGCTGCGAATCGCCTCAGGATACGTACACGGAAAACGCTGCACATATACCGTGGAATGACACCGCTTGGCTCTCTATTGCCACGGCCATCACACGATATATCGATGCCAAAAGTCGTCCACCACTTAAAGCTATCGTCGTCGACTGTGACAACACATTATGGCATGGAGTATGTGGCGAAGATGGACCACAGGGAATTCGCATCGAACCTCGTCATCAAGATCTCCAAAACCTTCTACTACAACAACGAACTCAAGGACGATTGATCTGTTTATGCAGCAAGAATAGTCCGGACGATGTTTGGAATGTTTTCGATACCAACCCAAACATGCTGCTTAAACGAGAGCACATCACAGCGGCCATGATCAATTGGTCGCCCAAATCAAACAATTTACTGCAACTAACGAAGAATCTAAGCCTCGCCCCCGATAGTTTTCTGTTTCTTGATGACAACCCGCTAGAAATCGGTGAAGTTCGTGCAAACTTGCCAGAAGTGATTTCAATCGCGCTTCCAGCGGAATCACCAGAATCGTGGGACCATCTA
>JBILTA010000845.1:0-2756 GCA_044371785.1 Pirellulaceae bacterium
CTGGCATCGGGCCGCGGAGGGATCTCCCTTTCTCGGCATCGATCACAGCGCCATTGCCAATGCCGACACGCCACGCAGCTGCCGTTTCTACGAAGAGCTGCTGGGTTTGCGGCTCGGCGGCGATGGAGTGAACAGCGGCATCGAACAGGACCATCTCGATGGCCTGAGCGGAACCGACGTGCGGATCACAGGCCACCGCTGCCCGGAGGGCCCCGGCATCGAATGCCTCAACTACCTGCAACCGGCAGGGGGGCGGCCACTGCCGGCCGACCAGAACAGCGCCGACAGTGCCCATTGGCAGATCCGCCTGGCGGTGAGCGATCCGGAGCCCATCGCCTCTCAATTGGAGAGCTATGGCGGCAGCTGGGTGAGCCCCGGCATCGTGGATCTCTCCGGCGCACAGGCCACGGCCCTCGGCTTCAGCCGAGCACTGCAGATCCGGGACCCCGACGGCCATCAACTGCAGATCGTGTGCAGCTGATCACAGCGTTGCTGCGCTTCTGCACCACCCCTCTAACTTTCAGCCAACCCTCTCAAACCCATGGACATCACCGTTGTGGAGTTGCTGGTGCCGGCGGCACCCTCCCCCTTCGCCCAGGCGGCATTGCTGCTGCTGCGCGTGTTCATGGGCATCTGCTTCATCCGCCACGGTTGGCCGAAGCTGCGCAACCTGCAGACCTGGGCTCAGATGCTGAAAACCCCCGCCTGGCTCTGTTTCCTCTCGGCCGGCTCGATGTGGGCGGGCGGCATCGCCCTGATCGTGGGCTTCCTCACCCCACTCGCATCCTTCGCAATCCTGGTGTCGATGGCCTACGCGATGGTGCTGGAAATCAAGGGTGGTTTCCCCTTCATTGCCGCTGATCCCTACTTGATTCCTGAAGGCGACTACGCCGGACCGATGGGCGTGGGTGAACCACCCAGCTGGGAGAAAGCGGCCATGTATGTGGTGATGTGCCTAGTGCTGATCTTCTGCGGCGGTGGGATGCTCTCGCTCGACACCCTGCTGCTCGAGGATCTGCTGCGGCTCTGGCTGGGGGTCTAACACCCCCCAGCGCTTGAACCAAGGATCAGCCGACGATCAAGAAACGGTCAGTCGCTCCTTGAGGTGATGGCCCACACGAATCGCGTTAGCAATCGCAGTGAGTGAGGGGTTCACCGCTCCGATGCTGGGGAAGAAGCTCGTGTCCACCACGTAGAGGTTGTCGAGCTCGTGGGCCTTGCAGTTCACATCGAGCACGGAAGTTGAGGGATCGGTGCCGAAACGGCAGGTGCCAGCCTGATGTCCAACAGCAGCGATGCCCATCGGATTTTTGATGTAGATCTGGCGCTCGATCAGGTGCTTCTTCAGATAGAGCTTGTCGAGCATCCCCTGCAGGCGGCCCCAGAGCCGATCCGCTGAGGTTTGGTTGTTGACCGTGTAGTTGAGGTGAATGTGGCCAGCCGAGTCAATCGTGACTCGATTATTGGGGTCGGGGAGATCCTCGGTAGTGATCCAGAAATCAAGGGCATGGGCCGCGATGTCATCCATGCTCCAGTTGGGCATCAAGAAGGTTTCCAGCGGCGCGTAGCCCTTCATGATCGCCCCACGGGTCTTACCCGTCATCTGGATATTACCCATGGGGTAGTCGTAATCGGCATCGCCGAAATACCAGTCGTTAATGGAGATCGTTTTCTGGAAGATGGTGGGATTGGGCTCATGCGAGAGCGCCACCGCCGCCTTGCTGTTGTGGAACATATAGTTGCGCCCCACCTGATCAGAGCCATTGGCCAGGCCACGAGGGTGCTTGTCATTGGCCGACATCAACAGCAGACGCGCCGTATTCGCAGCACCACAGCTCACCACCACGAGATCCGCTGAATAGCGCAGCTCTTCGCCATCACGCACCAGCTCAACACCCGTCACCGTGGTGCCGGCTGCATCGGTCACCAAGCGCTTCACCTCAGCGCGGGTGAGCAACGACACATTGGCGCTGGCAGCCAGAGCAGGGCGGACGCCACACACTTCGGCATCCCCTTTGGCATGCACCAGACAGGGGAAACCATCACAGTTGTTGCAGCGCCGGCAACGGCTGTAAGGCATGTTGGCCTCGTCGAGCATCACGCCACTGGGCGCATGGAAGGGATGCAAACCGGCACTGCGCAGATCGTCTGCCAACTTCTTGATCCGCGGCTCGTGTGAGATCGGCGGATGGGGGTAAGGCACGGAGCTGGGGGGATCCGTGGGATCTTCACCACGCAGGCCATGCACGTGATACATCGCCTCGGCCTGCTGATACCAAGGCTCGAAATCGCTGTAGCGCAGGGGCCAGGCCGGCGAGATGCCGTCGTGATGCTCCAGCGCCTCAAAATCCCGCTGACGCAGCCGGAAATGGTGGGCCCCATACATCTTCGTGGCGCCGCCCACGAAGTAATGGGTACCCGGCTGGAACGGGTTGCCCTTGCCGTCGTACCAGATGTCCTTGCTGAGATAGCGGCCCTTCTGGAACACCTCATCGGCATCCCAGTTCTGCGGCTCCTGCGGCAACCAGTCGCCACGCTCAAGGATCAGGATCCGCAGGCCTGTGGGAGCCAACACCCGCGCCAGCGTGCCACCACCGGCACCACTACCGACGATGATCAGATCAAAGTGGCTGGCCTCGGGCTTCTGCAGCTGACCGAGCGACTGGAGTAGATCCACGGAACCATGATCACTACCCGCAAATTAGAAGCGGGATCTAGCTGTGTCTCCGCTTTGTCACGAGCCTGTGGTGGAGCTG
>JBILTA010000173.1:0-8969 GCA_044371785.1 Pirellulaceae bacterium
AACATGGTCCGATGAAAACGATGAAGCGTGTTAGTTGGCGTATGTCCCATGGCCTTGGCTTCTCGACAAGGTCTGCATCGACATCATCCGTTGGGATAGCAGTTTGACTAATGTCATAGAGTAGATTATTGGCAAGAATTTGTATTGGAGCCATTGGCAGAAATGGGACGAATGCACTCGCCCCTAATACGCTGAACATGTTTCCGAAATTGCTGCTGGCGCTCATACGGACGTTTTTCAAGATATTGGCGAAGACTTTCTTACCTTCAGCCACGCCCGCTTCAAGAACCAATAAAGACTTCTCCATCAGGATCATGTCGGCGGAGTCTTTCGCAATATCTACAGCGCTGTCTACGCTGATACCGACATCGGCAGTTCGAAGAGCCGACGCATCGTTAATTCCGTCGCCCATAAATCCAACGGTGTGTTGCCGCAATTGCAATGCCCTGATGATCCGCTGCTTATGCGAAGGTGAAACTCACGCAAATAATGTTGTTACCATGCAGACGTCGGCGAGTTGATCGTCGTTCATCTTTTCGAGTTCGGTTCCAAGCAGCACATGATCGGTTGCGATTCCAACTTCTTTGCAAATCTTTTTCGCTACCAAATCGTTGTCTCCCGTGATCACCTTCACACGGACTCCGCGTCGCTCAAGAGCTGCAATGGCGAGTTTTGCTGTTTCCTTAGGAGGGTCTAGAAAAGCGATCTAGCCATTTAGAATCAGATCAGATTCGTCTGCCTTTGAATAGGGTGTGGATAATGAGGATAGATGCTGGCGCGGTGTGATGTCCTTGCTGGCATTTGCAAGCACTCGAAAGCCTTCCATGGAGAGTCGCTCGTATTCGAGCTTTAGCTGCTCAATATGTGTGTGGTCCATCGGATAGAGCTTACCGTCAAGTTCGAAGCCGGCGCAACAGGGGAAGATGGCCTCTGGTGCACCTTTACTGATAACTTATCGTTACCGTTGGGTGTGCGTACTACGACCGACATCATGCTTCGATGAAAATCGAATGGAATCTCATCAACCTTGCTATATTTTGGGATCTTAGCGTGGCTGTGGGTCTCAGCGTGCGCCAGAACGGCTCGATCGAGAACGTTTTTAAGTCCAGTTTGAAAGTGACTATTCTTATAAGCCAGAGCCAGCACGCCATCGTCTTCCTTCAAGACTATATCACAATGTTTTTCCAAGATCACCTGATCCATGGTCAATGTTCCCGTCTTATCCGTACAGAGAATGTCCAATCGCTCAATATTTGTTACGGAGATGTGCGTGCGGTCGAATAGTGGCCCGTTTTATGACATGAAAAAGTGTTAAAATCGCGTGAAGTTGCACCTGGGAAATAGACACCTTTCTCTTCTTTTCTTAATATTTACACTTCGTTTTACTGACCTTACGTGGTCGTCGTAGGGGATAGTGCCAGAAATAGAGGAGTTTCAGATGCTACGTAGGATCAAATCGCAACACGGTTTCACACTGGTTGAGTTGCTCGTTGTCATTGCCATCATCGGTATTCTTGTTGGCTTGTTGTTGCCCGCTGTGCAAGCCGCACGCGAAGCAGCCCGAAGAATGCAGTGCTCCAACAACTTGAAGCAGATCGGTTTGGCCCTTCACAATTACGAATCAAGCTTCAAAGCGATGCCAGCAGGTTGCAACGGAATTCCCAATGCAGCGGGCACGAACTTCAACGGGCATGGTTGGACTTGGCATGCGAGTATTCTGCCGCAACTCGAACAGAATAACTTGTTCAACGCCGTTCAAGGTCCGGATGGTATGGGGAATGAGCTTGGGGGGACAACCTCTGGCAAGCCATTGGTCGTAAGAGCTACGATCGTACCACTCTTTTGGTGTCCATCGCAACCAGACGTGACACCTGCTTCGCAGAAAAATGGATTCCAACCCGCGAATTACAACGGCAACATGGGCACTCGCATTGGAAACGGCAACGATGACTGCATTTGCACCGGCGTATCGAACCTACAGCAGATGATGTCGGATCCTTGGGGCTGTATGAATGGTGACGGGATCTTCTATGTTCGCAGTCGAACCCGTTTTGCAGACGTGATCGATGGCCTAGCCAACACGATCTTTGTGAGCGAAGTACCTGATTCTGGTGGAGATGCTATTGGGCAATTCAGTGCAGGTGCAGACCGTAAAGCAATGTTCTCTGGTGGAGCTGACTCCAACCCACCAACTGAGATGTCGGAATTTCTTATCGCTGCAGAAACCAACGACCCGATCAATGGTGGAGCAGAAGAAGCTGCCGGCAGCTGGCATCCAGGTGGAGCTCAGTTCCTAATGGGAGACGGCAGTGTTCAATTCCTCTCCGAGAATATCGACATGCGAATATATCGCGGCTTGTCGACTCGAAATGGCGGCGAAACGGTTACCCTGGAATAATTACGATTGATGGTGGTTAAGGATGATTAAGAGCGTGAAATCAAAGAGTATTGCTTGGAGCTTGTTGGCCCTAAGTCTGTTTTGCATGTGCCAATTCGGATGTGGTTCTAAGGGGGATCAGCCAGAGCTTGGTACCGTCAATGGGACCGTTACCTTAGATGGCCAACCCTTGGTTGGTGTGGCAGTGGTCTTTCAGCCCGACAACGGTCGCCCATCGCGCGGCATGACGGATGCTGAAGGTAAGTACGAACTGATCTATATTCGACAGACCAAGGGGGCCAAAGTTGGTCCGCATCGTGTAGAGATTGCCCCTAGTGAAGAAGGTGGAGTCGAAGAAACGGAAGGCGATGCCGATGAAAGCCCTGCTGCAGGTTCTAAGCCGGCTGCTAAGTCGAAAGTTCCTGTCCGTTATAACTCAAAGAGTGAACTAAATATCGAGGTGAAGTCGGGGGCCAATAAGATCGACTTTGACCTGAAATCGAATTGAACTTCGTAGAGTGGTAGCGAAACTCAAGAATTGACCTTAAGCAAGCGGCAAACAAGAAGTTATCTTTTTGTTTGCCGTTTTTCGTGCCTTGTTCGAACCACGAAAGGGATTAAAGGCACGAAAGTTGGACTGGCTTTTGTCTGTTGCAGATTTGCTGTGAGACGGACCTAAACTCACATAAAGACAACAAAGCTTCTGTCATTCGGAGTTTTCGTTTTAGCCCACTCTAGTAATATTCGGGCTGAATAGATGAGCTACTCGCCCCAGCAACGGTTCGGGTTTCAAACAAAACGCACTGCGATCACGCAACTCTACGTTCTTGGGAACTAGAAAGAATAGATCTGCACTGCGTTCAGAACGTATCACGCTCTACGGAAGAGCTTACACGTACTGTTCCGATGTGCGTAGATATCGGGAGATACTAGAAAGTAGGGATTGCTCGTTTAACCCGTACGCCGAAGGTTTTGATGTTGCGCTTTTAGGCCTGAAAGGCCGATTCAACCCTTGCCGTGGCTGATAAGCCACGGTGGGAAGACCAATGGAGACACAAGCCCCGAAGGGGCGATACACTCCATCATGCATTGCCTTTCAGGGCTTATTGACGTCTGCGCGTGAAACGTGACATTGGACTCATTCTCCTGGTGTATATACTATACCCATCCAAAAGGAGATTGGTATGCGACCTACAGGATCGGCAGAAGAATTGGAAACGCGGCGTCGACGGGCCATGGACTTACTTGAATCGGGAATGAGCCCAGCAGCCGTCGCTCTGGCGGTAGGTGTGGCAAGGCAAACCATCCAGAAGTGGAAAGCGTGGGTCCGAGATGGTGGCAAAAAGGCGTTGAAGGCTGTACCGCAACATGTAAATACTTGCCGACTGACGATTCAGCAGCAGAAGCAGTTGAGGCGAATCATAAAGAAAGGCGCAAATGCTGCCGGATTTCCAACTGACTTGTGGACCACAGCACGAATTGCAGAGGTTATCGAAAAGCAGTTTCAGATTTCTTATCACCCGGATCATGTGGGTCGCATGCTACACGGCCTCGGCTTTAGTTGCCAAAAACCTAGCAAGCGAGCTCGCGAACAGAATGAAGGGCAAGTCAAACAGTGGCGAGAACGCGAGTGGCCTCGCATAAAAAAGGGGCCAAAAATCAAATGCTAGCTTGGTTTTTGTTGACGAATCAGGTTTTATGCTGCAACCATTAACTCGTCGCACTTGGGCTCCCAAAGGAAAGACTCCAGTGTTGAAAGCATGGGATAGACATGAGCGACTTACTTGCATCATGGCATTGACGATTTCGCCGAAAGCTACTCGTATCGGGCAGTACTTTCAGATTCAACGCACCAATGCCAAAGCAGATCACTTCTTTTGGTTCATTGTTGAGTTGAAGAGTCAATTGAAACGTCCACTGATAGTGATATGGGACCGACTTTCAGCACATCTCAAGGCTGAGTCTTACTTTCGGCAGCTCGAGATTGATTGGGTACGATTTGAGTATTTACCCGCATACAGCCCAGAATTGAATCCGGTCGAACATGTGTGGACCACGACGAAATGGGGACGATTATCAAACTAGGCTGCCCCTGGAATTGAGCAACTTGACCATCGGCTCACAGAAGAATTGGGATCGCAAAAGAAAGAGAAGCATCTTCTACGCTCGCACTTCAACTGGGCCAAACTACCACTCGGCGAATGTCGCGTTCCCTGCGCAGACGTCAATAAATGTCATTAGCAGTCCGCTCACGTAGTTTGAAAATGGTTCACCGCAGTTGCAGTAGCTCCGCGTTATGCGATGATGTCCCGAACGATTTCGCCATGTACGTCGGTCAAGCGAAAATCGCGGCCGCTGTAACGGTAGGTGAGTTTCTCATGATCGATTCCCAACAGATGCAAAACGGTAGCGTGCAGATCATGAACATGCACTCGATTCTGAACCGCTTCCATACCGAACTCATCCGTGGCCCCGTACATGAAACCCCCTTTGATACCACCACCAGCTAACAGTGTGGTAAAGGCGGTGTGATGATGATCGCGGCCATGTTTGCCTTTGTCGTTCGGTTGAGCATAAGGCGTGCGGCCAAATTCTCCCGACCAAATCACCAGCGTATCTTGCAACAGACCCCGTTGTTTCAAATCGGTAAGTAATGCCGCCGTGGCGCGGTCGCTGTCCGCGCACAGCTTTTGGTGCTGCTCGTCGTTATTGGAATGAGTGTCCCAAGGTTGATTGCCCCCTGGTGTCAAATAGTACGACGTCACAAACCGAACGCCACGTTCCGACAACCGTCGAGCCAACAAACATTGGCGACCGAAAAGTGTATCGCCATACATGGCCAGTGTTGCTGCCGACTCTTTGGAAATGTCAAAGGCATCCGCTGCTTCCGTCTGCATGGAGAAGGCCAATTCCATCGCTTTCATCTGAGCTTCTAACGCTGTATCGTTTTGTCGTTGTTCCAAATGCAGCTGATTTAACTTGCCGAGCAGATCTAATTGTTCTCTTTGTTCCGTGCGGCTAAAGGAAGGATGATTGAGATTAGCAACTAACTTATCCACCTTCATATCTTGAGTGTTTACTGCCATGCCCTGATAAGAACCGGGCAAGAACGAATTGGACCAAAGATGTGGGCCAACGACGGGGCGACGAGGCCCGAGGACAACATAGCCAGGTAGGTTTTGATTTTCGGTCCCTAGTCCGTAGTTGACCCATGAGCCGATGCTCGGTCGTGTTGGTTGCTGAACCCCCGAATGCATGATGATCAATCCAGGTTCATGATTCGGTACATCCGTGTGCATCGAGCGAATAACACAAAGGTCATCCGCGCATTTCGCTAAACAGGGGAATAACTCGCTCATGACGACGCCAGAGTTTCCGTGCGGCTGAAAGCGAAACGGAGACGGCACGTATCCTGCCTTCGCTCGTTTTTCGGTGTCCTTCGAGGGTTTATCTCCTTCGTATTTCTTCAGAGCCGGTTTCGGATCGAACGTATCGACATGGCTGGGACCGCCATTCATAAACAAGAAGATGACCCGTTTCGCTTTGGGGGCAAAATGTAATCCCTCTGCGAGTTGGGCGGCACTTAGTTCTGCGGCGTGGGCTGGAGCAAGCAGGCCCGCCATTCCCACAACTCCAAAGCCCATCCCCGCGGACTGCAACCATTGACGGCGAGAGATGGGATTCCAGTTCATCGTTGATGTCCTTTTCCGTTATTTGATCGTTGGGACAATGAGTCTCTTGAACCAGCCAAGTCATGCGCAGTGACCGACTTTTTCTCAATCGACATATAGCGTTTCATTCGATGCTAATAGTGCGTGCACGTACGATAGCCAGCGGGCGGTGCGATCGCCGTTGCTGAGATACTGTACGGCTAAATCAATTTCCGCAGTTGTCGGTGGTCGGCTGTAAAGCCATTGGTAAGCAAGATTGATTCGAAGAATATCGCTGCTTGGCGCATCGTCAGGTATCTCGCGACGTAACTTCTCGACGAGTCCTTTAGATTGAGCGAGCATAAACGGACTGTTCATGACAAACAGCTTTTGCAAAGGCGTAATGGTCTCCGCTCGCTTTTCAGCGGTGACATTCGGATCAGGAAAATCATGCAGCGCTAAGAAACGATGGAGTTCCAAGCGGCTGATCCGACTGTAAACGGTGCGTTTGGTTTGGTTCGTGTCAGCGGGATCGATCGATGGGCCACCTACAGTCGATACATTGAGTTGACCACTGGCAGACAAGAGCGAATCGCGCCAGCTTTCTGCGTTGAGTCTGCGACGTGGCATCCGCGCAAGCCACTGATTGTTGGGATCGGCCGCCAACGAATCTTGTGTACCAATGCTTGATTGTCGATAGGTTCGTGAATGGACAATCTCACGATGCAACCATTTCATCGACGATCCTTCTCTCACAAAACGAGCTGCGAGATCATCCAGCAATTCAGGATGTGTAGGGCGTTCGCCTAATGTGCCGAAGTTGCTTGGTGTACCCACTAAGCCTTTTCCGAAGTAGGCACCCCACACACGATTGACGATAACACGGGCCGTTAGCGGGTTACTTGGATCAGCGATAGCTTCCGCTAATTCACGTCGTCCGCTCCCTTCGCGGAAGGGTGTAGACTCGTTGGTGAGTACCGTTAGAAAGCGACGCGGTACCAAATCGCCTTTGTGGTTGACATCGCCTCGTACAAAGACGTTGAGATCGCGCGGCTTATCCTCGCGCACGATGTGTATCGCTTCTGCTGGGTTTTTCGCTTCGCCATTGGGCTTGGTTTCCGATTTCGGCTTTTCGGTTTCCTTGGCGGTTTGCTCAGAGCTAGAGTTAAGCGTTTTATCTTGTTCCGAACTGTCCGGAGTGAATAGAGGCTTGTTGTACATTTGCGTGCTCGCAAACACGCCAGCCAGCCCATAGTAGTCTTGTGTGGGAATGGGATCGTATTTGTGATCATGGCAGCGAGCACAAGCAATAGTGAGCCCCAACAAACCGCGTCCGACCACATCAACTCGATCTTCCCATTCTTCTGCCATGACAAAAGGTTTGTTTCGATCGTAATACTTGGGCCCCAAGCCGATGAAGCCTAAGGCGGCCAAGTTCGGTGAGTTCTCTCCTTCGATTAAGTCCGCTGCAAGTTGTAAGCGAATGAAATCGGAATAGCTGATGTCGTTATTGATAGCCTGTATGACCCAATCGCGATAGAGATAAGCATTGGGATAGGTTAAGGACTTATCATCTCCGACGATGTGAGCTTGATCTTCGGCATAACGCGTGACGTCGAGCCACAAGCGAGCCCAACGTTCTCCATACGCTGGTGAAGCCAATAGTCGTTCGACAATGGTCGCATAATGCTCTTCCGATGGATCATTGACAAATTGATTGACTTGATCGACCGAGGGTGGCAGACCAATCAAATCGAGATAAAGGCGACGAATGAGCACTCGTGGTTCGGCTAGAGAGGCAGGTGTTAAATTCATCGCTTCCAATTGAGCCAAAATGAACGAGTCAATCTTTGTCGACGCTTCGTATTTCGATGAAGGTGCCGGAGATTCCCTCGGGGCTTGAAATGCCCAGAACTCTTTAGCCTGATTGGGATCGAGTTTCGGTTTGTTGTCCGGCATTGGCTCGCTGTCGATACGCGGATCGACGGCACCCTCTCGAATCCAGCGCTCGAAGTTCTTGATTACCTCCGCGGGCAACTTTCCCGCCGGTGGCATTTGCACGTCATGCTCATAGCTGAGTGCAAGCATCAAGCTACCCGCGGCAGGGTCATTGGGGACGATAGACGGCCCCGTGTCGCCACCTAGTTCCCAGCCCTGTTTAGAATCAAGCAGTAAGCCCCCTTTCAGCTTGCCTTTGGATTGTGCTTCTGCGGAGTGGCAACTGTAGCAATGCTCAATGAGCACGGGACGAATTTTCGACTCAAAGAAATCGACTTGCTCACGTGAGGGTTCGTCTCCGAACAATGCCGTCGGGAGTAAAGGAAGTAGCAAGATTATGGGTAGGATGTTTTTCATCAGACAGCCTCTTCATACAAGGCCGTAATGGGGGTGGGAGTGTGCGGATGGTTGGTGTGAATATCGCCGATGTTGTCAGCGAAGTCACGCAAAAAATGGGTAGACCATGAAAAAATGCGGTGCCTCATTTCGGTGGAAACTCAAGTCGCTCAGCGATTGTGTAAAAATGGGGGGATTGTGCGACTCTCGGTCGGTTTTCCGATTTGGTCCTATGCTACGCGTTTACTTGAGATACAACGAACTCTATAACGGCTACACGGCTATGAAGTTTCATTTTGTCCGATTTCATTTGGGGCGTCAGCTGTGAATCGCTTCTGTCTATCCCGAACTCGATTTTTAGCAGCGCTGGTTGGCTGTGTTGTGTTGGCTACGTCCGCACTCTGTTTGGCACAGGGGGAAGAGGGGCTGGTTCCATTGGAGGAACACGCAGCGTCGATCCCGTCCCATTTTTTCGAGTCCTATTGCAATGACTGCCATCGCGAAGATGCAAAACAAAAATTTGATTTGAATTCCCTGTCGACGGATTTTTCTGTGGAAGGTAATCAGCAGAATTGGCTACGGGTCCGCGAGCAGTTGGTCCATGGTTT